>JAILDD010000019.1 GCA_024689605.1 Lachnospiraceae bacterium | reverse complement strand
GTAGGAAATTCCACCGAGCTTAAGAATGTGATCCTTTTCGATAATGTCCAGGTTCCTCATTACAATTATGTTGGGGATTCCGTATTGGGTTATAAGTCTCACATGGGGGCCGGCTCAATTACATCCAATGTTAAAAGTGATAAGACACTTGTAGTTGTAAAGGACGGAGAAGACCATATAGAAACGGGGCTTAAGAAATTTGGCGCAATGCTTGGAGACTATGTGGAGGTCGGATGCAATTCCGTATTGAATCCGGGATCTGTAATAGGCAGACATACAAATATATATCCTACATCCTGTGTCCGCGGAGTGATACACGAGAATTGTATTTTCAAAAAGAACGGCGAGGTCGTGAGGAAAGAAGATAGATGAAAATAAGGTATCTTTTCATAAGGCACCTTCCGCCTGAAAAGCTTAAGATATTTAAGAATGTGCTTCGAGAAACACGTCAGGATTCACGTTTTGATGAAATGACGAATTATATCCAGCACGGCGATACCACGGTTAAGGAACACTGCATCACTGTGGCATACACTGCATATTTTCTTGCGGTGAAGTTCGGCCTGAAAGTTGATGAAAGGTCCCTTATAAGGGGCGCACTTCTTCATGATTACTTTCTCTATGACTGGCATGAAAAATCCATGGCTAATATGATACATGGGTTTACGCATCCGCATAAGGCGTTCCTTCAGGCAAAGAAGGATTTTGAGCTGAGTCATATCGAGTCTGATATGATAAAGCATCATATGTTCCCTCTTACGCCGATGCCGCCTAAAACAAAGGAAGGGCTTATCTTATGTCTGGCGGATAAGATATGTGCTGCAAAAGAGACTGTTATGGGACGTTTCCCCTGGAGGACTTGAGTAAAGATCATGTTAATGGAATATTTATCTGATGGAGTTTCACTTTCACCCTTTATGGTATGCGGAATGGATTTTCCGCAGTTAACCATTGCGATGCTAATATATGCTTTTACCGGCTGGATATATGAGTCAACGGTTTATTCAATTGCTGAACAGGGAAAGCTTATGAACAGGGGCTGCTTTATCGGACCGTACTGTCCCATTTATGCAGTGGTCTCCATACTTAATCTTTATCTCCTGCGGGGCATAGAATCCCCCATAAAGATAATGATAGTCTCATCCCTTACGGTTTGTGCGGTAGAGTATATAACAAGCTGGGTACTTGAAAAAGTATTCAACGCAAGGTACTGGGATTACAGTGCATATCCGCTTAATATAAACGGACGTATCAGCGTACCCTCGGGTGTTTTCTTTGGATTGGCCATTCTCTTCCTGGTAAAGCTCTATCATCCGGCTGTAATCAGGCTTATGGCACAGATTCCGCCTAATATCAGGTATTATGTTTCCATAGGCATATGGATAGTGTTCTTAAGCGATGCGGTATTTACTACCATAAGCATGTGCAACCTGAATAAAAAGTGCAAGGAAATCTATGATGCCATAGATAAGTATTCAGAGCAGCAGCTGGATAAGATCAATTCAAAGGCAGGGAAGCTTAAAAAATTTCGTATGGTCCGCAGGGGCCAGAAGCTTGTGGTAATGGCAAAGGGTGTGAACAAGAAGATCGTGGAGGTAGAAACTCATTATCTGATGGCGGTAAGGGACTTCCAGTCTACCAGGTATCCGGGAATGATCGATCAGATGCGCCGTGTGTTGTCAAGAAAGTCGGGAGATACCTTTGATGAGTTGTCGGATAATGACATAGACGATGGAATTGTACCGGATAGCGGGGAGGAAAATAGCTGACAAAACGACTTATTGTTTATTTTGCAGGATGTCACTCATCTGGCCGAGGCACTCGAAAGCGTAATTATAGCTGGCTCTGGCCTGTGCCTCCTTTTCTTCATCAAAGGTTTCGGCTTCATAAACTTCATGATAGAGCTGGACTGCATTACGCATTGAAGTGGCTGCGCTGCGTGAGATGTCTGATACGCTTTCATATCCCTTGGGAGGCTTTACATCTGCCATCTGAGAGAAAGTCTGATCCATATAGTCAAGGTAGAAGAGCAGGTCTGTTGAGGCACCGTCGGACTGGGGATCAATGGCATTTATGGAAACCGACAGTTTTTCAACATTGGAAACAAAAGTGGTCATGTTGGAAATGTAGTTTTCCACATCTTTTTTGTTTGAGCAGCCTGTTATGAGTATGAATACAAGCATAAGGGGGAGAAGCATGCTGTTTATGCGTGATAGGTTTTTTTGCCCCTTTTTTGATGTTTTGTATGGGTTAAGGCTGAATTTCATGATATAATAATCCTTCAATGTATGTTTTTTATGTTGTGAACAGTTTTTTGTTTAACGCAAGGTTTCACTTAAGTGAATTTATCACAACTCATTTGATTATTCAAGTATTCGGGAGGTGGCGAGATGAACGGTGCTGAGGCTCTGGTAAAATGTCTCGAACAGGAAAATGTGAAAAGTGTATTCGGATATCCGGGTGTGGCAATCTGTCCTTTTTATGATGCGCTTTACAGCTCGAAAATAGAAACTGTGCTGGTAAGGACAGAGCAGAATGCTGCACATATGGCAAGCGGAATGGCAAGGGTTACCGGACGGTCCGCTGTCTGTGCCGTAACATCAGGCCCCGGGGCTACCAATCTTATAACAGGAATAGCTACGGCTTTTGCAGATTCCATTCCAATGATCTGCATAACCGGACAGGTGAGTTCGGAACTAATCGGATCTGATGTTTTTCAGGAGGCAGATATTACAGGAGCTGTGGAAAGCTTTGTAAAATATTCATATCTTGTTAAGGATCCGAATGAGATCCCGAGGATTGTGAAAGAGGCATTTTATATTGCAAATTCAGGACGTCCCGGCCCTGTGCTTATTGATTTTCCTATGGATATACAGAAAGCGGAGGTAAAGAAATTCGAATACCCCGATGAAGTAAAGCTCCGTACTTATAAGCCGACAGTTAAAGGGAATGCACTTCAGATAAAGAAAGTTATACACGAATTTGAAAAAGCAAAAAAGCCTCTTGTCTGTGCCGGGGGTGGTATCCATCTGGGAGATGCGGCAACTAAGCTCAAAGAACTTGTAGAGGAATATCAGATACCTGTTGTTTCTACGATGATGGGTATCGGCGTCCTGCCAACGGAACACCCTCTGTATTACGGAATGGTGGGCAATAATGGCGCACCCGCGGCCAACAGGGCCATGCGTGAAGCTGATATGATCGTCATGATAGGTGCAAGAGTGGCAGATCGTGCAGTCAATCAGACAGAGGTACTTACGGAAAATACGGTTCTTGTCCATATTGATGTGGACCCTGCTGAGATAGGGAAGAATGCCGGTGCTACCATTCCTATTGTCGGTGATGCGGGTCACATCCTTGCTGATATGGCAGAATATGAAATAGACGGCGACTATAGCGCATGGATAAAAGAACTCGACGGATATAAGAAAGACCTTAAGGTTATCAGGCCCAATCATCCGGGATATGTGGATCCTGCTTTATTTGTGAGAATGCTTTCACAGAAGATGAAGGATGATGCGGTATACGTGGCTGATGTGGGTCAGAATCAGATATGGTCGTGCAGGAATCATATCGTGAGAAAAGGAAGGTTTCTGACCAGCGGAGGTATGGGGACAATGGGATATTCCATACCTGCAGCCATAGGAGCAAAGTATGCATCAGGCCGTCAGGTCGTTGCGGTCTGCGGAGACGGTTCGTTCCAGATGTCCATGATGGAGCTTGCCACAATGAAGCAGTATGACATAAAGGTTAAGATAGTCGTGATGAGGAACGGCTATCTGGGAATGGTCCGTCAGTACCAGCATTTTTCATTAAAGGACCGTTATGCTATGGTTGAACTGAATAAAGCACCTGATCTTGAGCATATTGCAAAGGCTTATGATATGAAATATATGCTGATAGCGGATATGGAAGATGTGGAAAAGCAGATAGAGGGATTTCTGTCGGATGAGGATTCATGTCTCTGTGAGTGCCTGATAGATCCCATGGATCTGGTTTAAGGAGGAACAGTGCAAATGAAAAGGATATTTTCGGTACTGGTTGAAAACAGAAGCGGTGTTCTCTGGAAGGTGGCAGGCCTCTTTTCCAGGAGGGGATATAATATAAACTCCCTTGCTGTAGGTGAGACAGACGACAGTCATGTGTCGATGATGACGATCTTAAGCAGCGGCTCGGAGCAGACATTGGAGCAGATTGAAAAGCAGCTCAATAAAAAGCTGGATGTTATAAAGGTCAAGACCTTCGATGAGAGCCGGGCCATCACAAGGGAACTGATGCTCATGAAGGTCAAATATAATAAAACTAACAGACGTGAGATAATGGAAATCTGTGAGGTGATGGGTGCGGAGATCGTCGATATGTCCGAGAACCTTATGATGCTGCAGATCTGCAGTACCCCGGAAAAGATACAGCTTATGATAAGCATGTTAGCTCAGGTAAGCATAGTAGAAGTGGCACGTACGGGCACGCTGGCCCTGCAGAAATGCATGGAAGACTGAGACAAAGAACACAGAAAAAGATTTATTTGAATTTTTTTTGCAGTTGGCATATTTTTTTGGTATACTCTTCTCTGTATTTGTTTTTTATAAAGATTTTTATGGGAGTTGTTTCCGGATATTTCACTTTGTGAGCCGTATTACTGCGGCGGAAAGAGGATAAAATGGTTTCTCAGGCAGCACCTCAGATGAATAAAAAAGTATTTCAGCTTCTTGTAGACAATACGTCAGGCGTTCTCAGCCGCATCGCAGGTCTTTTTTCCAGACGCGGATACAACATTGAAAGTATTACAGCAGGAGTGACAGCTGATCCGCGTTTTACCCGCATAACCATAGTTACCAGCGGTGATGATGAGATACTTGAGCAGATTGAAAAGCAGGTTGCAAAGCTTGTGGATGTGCGTAATATCAAGGTGCTTAATCCGGACGATTCCGTATACAGAGAGCTTTGCCTGATAAAGGTTGAGGTTACCGAAAAGAGCAGGGAAGGGCTTATAGCGGTTTCCAATGTGTTCAGGGCAAACATCATAGATGTCAGCCAGACTTCCATGATAGTGGAGATCACGGGTAACCAGAATAAGATCCACGCATTCCTGGAGCTTTTGAACGGATATAAGATACTTGAGATAGGAAGAACGGGTATCACCGGTCTTACCAGAGGCGATGAAGATGTTGTCTGGTTTGACGACTGAAAATTGTTAGTAGCAGCTTGCCCCCAACCGACGAGACGGTTTCGGAATAGCCGACTATATAAATTAACATTAACCCAAGGAGGAAATGAAACAATGGCAAACAAGATTTATTACCAGGAAGACTGTAATCTCGACGCACTGAAGGGCAAGAAGATCGCCATTATCGGATATGGCAGTCAGGGACATGCACATGCGCTTAACCTGAAGGAATCCGGACTTGATGTTATCGTTGGATTAAGAGAAGGTTCAAAGTCATGGAAGAAGGCTGAGGAGCAGGGACTTCAGGTATTTGAGACTGCTGAAGCTGCAAAGCAGGCTGACGTTATCATGATACTTACACCTGATGAGAAGCAGGCTGACATGTACAAGGAGTCGATCGCACCTAACCTTAAGGCCGGCGATATGCTCATGTTTGCACATGGTTTCAATATCCATTATGGGCTTATTACACCTCCTGCCGATGTTGATGTAACCATGATCGCTCCTAAGGCTCCCGGACATACAGTTCGTTCTGAGTATCAGGCAGGCAAGGGTACTCCCTGTCTTGTAGCTGTATATCAGGATGCATCAGGCAAGGCTCTTGAGAAGGCTCTTGCATATGGTGCAGGTATTGGTGGATCAAGGGCAGGTGTTCTTGAGACTACATTCAAGACAGAGACTGAGACCGATCTTTTCGGTGAGCAGGCTGTTCTCTGCGGCGGTGTATGTGCACTTATGCAGGCAGGTTTCGAGACTCTGGTTGAGGCAGGATATGATCCCAGGAATGCATATTTTGAGTGCATCCATGAGATGAAGCTTATCGTTGACCTTATCTATCAGTCAGGTTTCGCAGGAATGAGATATTCTATCTCCAATACTGCTGAGTTCGGTGACTATGTAACAGGTCCCAAGATCGTTACAGAAGATACCAAGAAGGCTATGAAGCAGGTTCTTTCCGATATTCAGGACGGTACGTTTGCTTCTGAGTTCATTCAGGATATGAAGAATGGTCAGATTCATTTCCAGGCTATGAAGAAGAAAGCAGCAGAGCATCCTTCAGAGGTAGTTGGTGCTGATATCAGAAAGCTTTACAGCTGGAACAACGAGAATGACAAACTCATCAATAACTGATCCGTATCAGTTATATAATAGCGGTATATATGTTATAATTTCACCCGGGGAAGCGCATTCCCCGGGTGTTTGTTTTAATTATGGCTGTCTGCCTGATGACGGTTATGCAAATTGCAGAATACAGAGGAATTTTATCGGGAGCATTCACGTGAAAAAGTCTGTCAAGGACAAAAAAAGAACACATGCATATGAGATAAACCGGCTCATCAGCATAAGCTTCGGGATAGCTTTCGGTGTGATATATCTTGCCGGTCTGGAAATACTGTATCTTACTGGGGCAGAGACGGGAGCACTTATAAGGGATGCTTTTGTCATGCTGGGGTTGTATCTGATACTTTATCTGGTGGTCGTGCTTTTCCTGATAAGGAAGATCAATAATATGTTTGCCCCTTTGGAACGGTTTGTGAGAGGGATGATCCGGGACAAGGAAATCGCTTCTACCGATGGTGACCTGGAGAAACTGGCTCAGTCGTTAAGCGATAATATGTTGCAGCGTAAGGAGGAGAACAGTATTCTTGAAAGCAAGCTTACGACTACCCGCAGTGACTTGAGCAGGGTAAACAGCAGGGCTAAGAATGAAAGCGGACAGCTCAGAAGGGAGCTTGTTAACTGTATAGATATTGCGGATGCCGCAGCAAACGGCATAATGGTAAATAGTGGTGATATAGAAGAACTGCTTGAGGAACTGGAGCTGCTTTTACCATATCTAGATAAGGCAGCTGAGGGGCGGGAAGCACTTCTGAAGGAAAGGGAGGACCTGAATGAGCGCTTTAAGTCTATTTCAAGGAAAATAAAAGGAATAGCGGAGAGTGTCAGTGAGCTTAAGAGTGATCAGGAAATCCTTGAGGATATGAACAGCCGGTCTGCGGAACTGTTGGAGACCTTGTACAGTGACCTGGCCGGACTGCAGAGTCTTTCTGCGCAGCTTAATCTTTATGCAACCAATACAGCTATGGATATATCAAGGAACGGTTTTGAAACCTATTCAGCAGTTGCTGCAATAGATGAGATGGAGAGTCTTACTAAAAAAATCCTTGATATGACAGATGCGCTTACCCTTATGGTTATAAGGATAAGGAATGAACTCAGGCTTTCGGAGGATCAGACAAGAGACTGCATAAAAAAGGGAGCTGAGAGCGGTTCTGAGGCGGCTGAGCTGGAGAATGATATATTACGAGCGGATGCGGAAATGGATATTTTTTTCAGGACAGTATCAGGAATGGATGAGGATATCCGGAAGGCAACAGAACTTAAGAATATAAGCGGACGGAAGGAAACATTAAGCGGCGGCCTGAACGGAAGCGAAATGGCAGTCCGGGCACTGGCTGAAAGACTGGTAATGATAGCTGATGAACATAACGGAGAAGAACAGTAGGAATCGTGCTATGGGAACAGAGACAGAAATGATTTCGGTATCAGACATGATAAACAGGAAAGCACTTGTGGCTATGAGCGGAGGGGTAGACTCTTCCGTGGCGGCATGGCTTATGATACAGAGAGGCTATGAATGTGAGGGTGTGACAATGCGCCTTTATCATAATGAGGAAATTGCCTGCAATTTCAAGACCTGCTGTTCGGATAAGGATGTAGCTGATGCAAGACGGGTTTCTGCATCCATGGGAATGCCCTATTCGGTACTGAATTTTACCGATGCTTTTGATGAAAAGATAATAAAGCGTTTTGTACGTACATATGAAGACGGCGGTACACCTAATCCCTGCATTGACTGCAACAGATATATGAAGTTTGAGAAACTGCTGGATACGGCACTGGAGCGCGGAAGGGAAAAGATAGTAACAGGACATTATGCCCGTATAGATTATGATATTGCTGCGGAAAGATTTATTCTGAAAAAAGGACTTGATGCTGATAAGGATCAGTCATATGTTCTTTATGATCTGACACAGGACCAGCTTTCACATACTGTGTTTCCCCTCGGGGAGCTTACAAAGAAACAGGTGCGTGAGATAGCGGCTGAAAACGGATTTCTTAATGCGGATAAGCGGGAGTCACAGGATATATGCTTTGTGCCTGACGGTGATTATGCAGCTTTTATAGAAAATTATACCGGAAAGAAATACGAGGCCGGTGATTTTGTGAATGCCTCCGGAACTGTACTGGGAAGGCATAGGGGCGTGATCCACTATACCATCGGCCAGCGGAAAGGCCTGGGGATAGCGGCGGAAAGCCCTTATTATGTGACAGAACTGGATACTGCAGGCAACAGGGTGGTGCTTTCGCACGGGGATGGACTGTTTGCAAGAGGGCTGTATGCAGGTGAGCTTAACCTTATCTCTGTACCGGAGATAAGCGGAGAGCTTCGATGCGCCGCAAAGATAAGATACCGGCAGAAAGAGCAGCCGTGTACTGTACATCAGACCGGCAGCGACCGTATAGAGGTGATATTTGATGAACCACAGCGTGCCATAACAAAGGGACAGGCTGTTGTGCTTTATGACGGAGATACTGTCATAGGAGGCGGCAGGATAGGCGGAAGGATGGAATAATATATCCTGGAAATGATAATATGTCAAAAGAAGAGCGTACATACATTGCTATAGATTTAAAGAGTTTCTTTGCGTCAGTGGAAGCTGCAGACAGAAAGCTTGATCCGCTGGCAGTCAATCTTGTTGTAGCTGATCCGTCAAGAACTGAAAAAACCATCTGTCTGGCTGTTTCACCGGCACTTAAAGCATACGGCATACCGGGAAGAGCCAGACTTTTTGAGGTGGTTCAGAAAGTAAAGGAAGTAAATGCGGCAAGGTTAAGGGCTGCGGGTGGAGCATTTACCGGCCGTTCTTTCAATGCACCTGAGCTTGAGGCTGACAAGAGTTTGGAACTTGACTACATAATAGCTCCGCCACGGATGAAGCTTTATCTTGAGACCAGTCAGAAGATCAACTCAATATATTTAAAATTTATCGCCCCGGAAGATATGCTTATATATTCGGTTGATGAGGTTTTCCTTGACGTGACACATTATCTTTCAACCTACAATATGACGGCTCATGAGCTGGCTATGCATATGATAAAAGAAGTCCTGGCGGCTACAAATATCACAGCCACCGCAGGTATAGGCTCGAATTTGTATCTTGCAAAGGTGGCAATGGATATAACGGCCAAGCATATACCGGCTGATAAGGATGGCGTGCGTATCGCAGAGCTTAATGAAGAGAGTTACAGGAAAACCTTATGGAATCACAGACCTCTGACGGATTTCTGGCGGGTGGGACCGGGAACCGCCAAAAAACTTATGGCACATGGAATGTATACCATGGGAGATGTGGCCTTGTGCTCAGTTGGAGATGATAAAGATTATTATAACGAGGATCTCTTATATAAGCTATTCGGGATAAATGCAGAACTCCTTATAGATCATGCCTGGGGATGGGAACCCTGTACGGTGGCTGAAGCGAAGAATTATACCCCGCAGAGCAGCAGCATAAGTTCGGGGCAGGTGCTGCAGGAACCATACACTGCGGAAAAAGGCAGACTTGTGGTAAGGGAAATGGCTGATTCGGTCGCAATGGATCTTGTGGAGAAAAATCTCGTGACCGATCAGGTGGTCTTGACCGTAGTATATGATATAGAGAACCTTACAGACTCGGAAAGAAAGAAAAAATATTCCGGACCTGTGGTAAAGGATCATTACGGAAGACAGGCTCCGAAACCTGCACATGGATCTGAAAATCTGCCCAGATACACATCATCGGCAAGTACCATAGCTGATGCGGCTGTTAGGCTGTATGACAGGATCGTGGACGGTTCAATGCTTGTTCGGCGCTTTTATGTAGTCATGGAACATGTTAAGAATCGTGATGAAGCCCTGAATGCAAAAAAAGAATATGAGCAGCTTACTCTGCTCGATGATCCGGAGGCTTTAGAAGAAGCAGGAAAAAAGGAGCAAAAAGAATACGAGCTTCAAAAGGCAATGCTTTCCGTGCAGAAAAAATATGGAAAGAATGCGGTGCTTAAGGGGATGAACCTTGAAAAAGGTGCGACTGCAATGGAACGTAATGCGCAGATCGGGGGACATAAGGCGTAAATAAAAAGATTTTAGGAGTGTTAATGGATAATTTAAAGATAAGAAATGCTACAAGTTTAAAGTGTCCGTCATGTGGCGGGAGGATATGCTATGAGCCTGATGAGGGAAAGCTTTGCTGTGAGTCGTGTACGTCTGCATTCAGCGTTGATGAGTTTGTGGATTATGAAAAAGAATGGCAGCCCTCCTTGGAACAGGACTGGGAAGAACTAAAAGGACCGGAGATAAATAAGTCTGATATTCATGTCTATACCTGTCCGGGATGCGGTGCAGGTATAATGACTGATGCCCTGGCGGTAACCGTTAAGTGTCCGTACTGTGATTCAGATCTTGTGCTGACGGATAAGGTTGAGGGGATGGATATGCCAAGGGGCATCATTCCTTTCAAACAGACCAGGGAATTCGCAAGGATTACCATGCGCAGACTGGCTGCGGAAAAGGCCGGGATACCGGAGAGCAAAATAAAGGAAAGCTGGCTGCAGGCTATACAAGGGGTATATATGCCCTATTGGATATTTGATTGCGCTGTTACGACTGTAGGTGTTTATTCCGGAAAGGAAAGCAAAGTAACATACGGTGAAGCCGGGGGAAAAATGGTCAAAGAGACAGAATATAATGTTACCCGTATAGGTACATCCCGTATAGAGGGAATCCTTGCCAGGGCGAGTGGCTTGTTCAAGGAAACCTCGGTAAGAAAGCTGTATCCTTTTTATATGGGTGAAATGGCGGATTTTAATCCGGCACTAATAAGCGGCTATAAGGTTATTCTTCACGAGCTGACACCGGAGAAGGAAAAGGATGTCGTTCAGGCAGAAGTGGACAGGCATTTGCTTGGAAATCAGCTGAGAAACATGGTTGTACAGGAAAACAGATATAATAGTGTTATGCCTCTCTTTTCATTCTCAAAGGTTAAGAGTGCAGGCTACAGTTATTGCCTGCTTCCTATGTGGACATGCAGATTCTCTTATAAAGGACGGGAATACATTTTCGGCATGAACGGACAGACAGGTGAAGCGATGATACAGCAGCCTCCGGGGGTTGCAGAGCAGTGGAGAGTCGAAAATATGGGGCAGGTACATGATAAACCTAAGGTGTGGCTGAACCGTCTGATTTTTGGAACCTGCCTTATTGCAGTGACTGCGGCAGTGGCGTTGGTGATACATCCGGGATTTTTGGGATGGATACTGACCATAATCGCTTTACTTATTGCTTTAGCTGTTTTCTGCGTTAAAGAAGGGCGGAGTCAGCTGGAATATATGCAGGAGGGAACAAAATTGTATGATAATGATCCGGAAGGTCTTTTCGAGGGACCGACAGTATCGGCGCTTGGTACACCGGGAGAGATAACCGTAGAAGTGGCCTATGATGAAAAGCGAAGAACACGCAATTTTAAGATGGGTAATTTTATGACGGATCAGAAACTTTATCTATGAAACTATATCAATGAATCCTTAAGAAGATCAGCTAAAAAATTTAAGGGATTTGCTGAATTTTCTGATTGTGTGGAGAGTTCATCTCGGGTATAATTACTAAGGTTTTTCGGCAGCAGGAGGAATAGACTATGGATATGCAGATGGAGTTTATAAAAAAGCTGCCAACACCTGAGGAGTTGAAGAAAGAATATCCCATTCCGGAACAGGTGGCGGCGGTAAAGAATGAGCGGGATAAACAGATCGCGGAGATCTTTACGGGAGAATCAGATAAGTTTCTGCTGATAATCGGTCCCTGTTCGGCTGATAATGAACCGGCGGTTCTTGACTATATGCATCGGCTTAGGAAAGTTGCGGATGATGTCAGAGATAAGATATTTATAATTCCCAGGGTATATACCAATAAGCCGCGCACTACGGGGCTTGGCTACAAGGGCATGCTTCATCAGCCTAATCCTGAAGGAAACGAGGATATGCTGGCGGGTATCGTGGCTATAAGGGAGATGCACAGCAATATAGTAAAAGAGACCGGCTTTACATGTGCGGAAGAAATGCTCTATCCCTCAAATCACAGATATCTTTCAGATCTTTTATCCTATGTTGCCATAGGCGCCCGTTCTGTGGAAGATCAGGAGCACAGGCTTGTTTCCAGCGGCCTGGGTATACCGGCCGGTATGAAGAATCCTACCAGCGGTGATATAAGTGTAATGCTTAATTCGGTCATTGCGGCACAGAATCCCCAGAGATTCCAGTACAGAGGGTGGGAGGTACAGACTCCCGGAAATCCGCTTGCACACGCAATCTTAAGGGGCTCAGTGGATAAATTCGGACGAAGCCATCCAAATTACCACTATGAGGACCTGATCAATCTTGCGGCAGCATATGCGGATAAAGATATTGCAAACCCTTCTGTAATAGTGGATACCAATCATGCAAATTCCGGCAAGCAGTATATGGAGCAGATAAGAATAGCCAAGGACGTGCTTTACAGCATAAGGCATTCCGATGATGTGAAAAAAATCGTAAAGGGGCTTATGATCGAGAGCTATATTGAGGATGGAGCCCAGAAAATAGGAGAGGGAATATACGGCAAGTCCATAACGGATCCCTGTCTTGGATGGGAGAAAACAGAGAGTCTTATCAGGCTTATAGCAGAATTGCTGTAAGTCTGTCAGGCATAAAAACAAAAAAAGAGGGAGAGACCACATACAGTGGCAGAAAGGGACAAAATGAGTGAAGAAGTAAAAGAAGAAGTAAAAACAGAAGCAACTGAAGAAGCGGCAAAGCCTGCCAAGGAGAAGAAATCCTTCTTAAGCGAGAATGCCATTGAGATAATCACGGTAATCCTGTTGGGTGTTACGGCGCTGCTTACAGCATGGGCCAGCTATGCAGGATCCATCCATGGCGGAAATCAGGCTACAAATTATGCCAAGAGTAACAATATAGCAAGCGACGGTAACTCAAGATACAATGAGGCTGTGCAGAGAATGGCTCAGGATCAGGAAATCTGGAATCAGATTTCCGAGTATGAAGTGGCAATTCTTTATGCTGATTCAATAGGTGACGAGGATGCTATTGAAGAGAATGTATGGAAACTGCAGTGGCTTTGTGCAGATAACCTAACTGAAGAAATGGGCAGTGTTATCGGATATGATTACTACGGT
>JAILDD010000128.1 GCA_024689605.1 Lachnospiraceae bacterium | reverse complement strand
TGCTCGCCCTGCCTTATTCATCTTCAACTATGACGTCAAAGAGGCCCTCATTCCTGAACTTGGCCAGCATCTCTAGCATGTGGATGCCGATCTTCTCCGGCTCATTGTCCAGACCGGCGCAGACGACGCGGAGGCCGTCCGGTGTCAGTATCCGGCCATGCAGCTTGTCGGTCTGGTACTGCTGGTACTTCTCATATTCCTTATTCGATATCTGCTTCATGGCGACCTCCGATCATCACGTGAAAACGAAATTATAACACCTCTACCATTTTCTCAATTCAAACAGCAATCCCTCGAAAGGTAATAAAATTACTTTTTCACCTGTGCATTCAGCGTTTTTCCTGTCGTATGTGTCAAACACTAAGGTCACATCACCGGACGGTTTTTTATAAAAGTATGCATCTTCACCGGAAAAATTCATTACGGTTAAGAGACTCTGATCTTTAGAGGTACGTATAAAAGCTAAAACAGCACTTCCACCCTCCCCCTTATGGATCCAGTGGAAAGCATCTGCTTCATAATCTTTCTGCCACAGAGCGGAGTTCTCGGTATATACTTTGTTTAATCTTCGGCAGTATTCCTGAAACTCAGCGTGAACAGGGCTTTTTAAGGCATCCCAGTCCAGTTCCTTCTTTTCATCCCATTCAAAGATCTGGGCAAGTTCATTGCCCATAAAATTCAGCTTTTTACCGGGGTGCGTAAACATGTATAAGTATAGCAGTTTAGCTTGTCTGATCCTTGCTTCAAACTCTCCGGACATTTTGTTGACAATGGTTCCTTTGCCGTGGACAACTTCATCATGAGAGAGGGGAAGGAGATAGTTCTCGTTGAAAAAATACTCCATCGAAAATAACAGCTTACCGATATCCCGTCCTCGATATGCAGGATTTTCTCCCATATATTTCAGCGTATCGTTCATCCAGCCAAGATCCCACTTATAGTCGAATCCAAGGCCGTTCTGAGATACAGCCTTTGTCGTGCCTGAGAAAGGAGTAGAATCCTCAGCAATCAGCATCACATCCGGATACAGCGACTTTAAGCCGCTATTCATCCGCTGCATAAACTTCACAGCCTCTTCGTTGATTCCCCGTGCGCTGTTGCCCTGCCAATAGATCAGATTACCAACAGCGTCAAACCGCAGACCGTCGAAATGATACTGGTCAAGCCAGAAGGCGCAGGCTGACTGCAGGAAGGAGCGGACATCACCACGGGAATGCATGAAATTGCAGCTGCCCCATTCACTGTATCCGACTGCCGGATGCGGGTATTCATACAGAGCAGTACCGTCAAAATTCCACAGGGCATAATCATTCACGGCAAAGTGAACGGTTACAACATCATGAATGACAGCAATCCCATTCTGATGGCATTGGTCAACGAGATACTGAAGGTCATGTGGTTCTCCATAGCGTGATGTAGCACTGAAAAAACCTGTTTCCTGATAGCCCCATGATTCATCTGCCGGGTATTCCGCCAAAGGCATCAGTTCCACGGCATTATAATGGTTTTCCTTCAGGTAAGGAATCAGCCTGTCGGCCAGTTCCTGATAGGTGACCCATCCGTCCGCTGGATCTGTTTTTCCGTCCCATTTGATCTTTCTGACCCACGATCCGGCATGTATTTCATATATATTCAGTGCGGTATTTATATGATCGTTCCTCGACTTCATCCAAGAGTCATCACTGAACGAATAATGAAGATCGTATAGGACTGACGCTGTTCCCGGTCTCTTTTCGCTCCAGAAAGCATATGGATCGACATGGTCGATATAGCATCCGTCTTTTTTATAGATCCTGTATTTATAAAGTTGTTTCTCCTTCGCGTAAGTGATAGAGACTTCCCAGAACTGTCCGTCATAAATCTTCTGCATCGGGACTTCTTTCCAGTCAGAAAAATCACCGATCACTGACACCTTGATTGCCGCCGGAGCATACACTCTAAAGGCAAAACCTTTATTCAAAGGATGTGCGCCCAGAAAAGTATAAGCATTGAATTCTTCGCCTGCATAGAATTTTTGAAAGTCCATCATGCTACCTCTTCGTTAAATCTCGATATAAGTCTTTGTGCAATAATATAGCCGGGTCCAAGCCCGACTTCAACATCTTTCTGTTATTACTCCGGCAATTAAATATCCGCACTATTAATCGAGCTTATATGCTTTGAGCACAGGATGATTGAAATATGATTTCACATGCTCTGAATCCTCAGAAATGCGAGACATGAATGAGTTTGTATGCGCTTCCAATTCCT
>JAILDD010000122.1 GCA_024689605.1 Lachnospiraceae bacterium | reverse complement strand
TAACAACTGGGACCGTATCCAGCTTGCTTATGATTCACTTGTACTTGGAGAGGGCGAAAAAGCTACCGATCCTGTGGCTGCAATGCAGGCATCTTACGATAAGGATATAACAGACGAATTTGTTATTCCTACAGTTATTACCGACGAGAGCGGCAAGCCCTTAAGCGTTGTAAAGCCTGATGATTCCGTGATCTTCTTCAATTTCCGCCCTGACCGTGCAAGAGAGATCACCAAGGCGTTCTGCTTTACTGATGAGGATATAGCAACTCAGCCCGGTGAGGCTTCCGATACAAAGTGCATCAAGTACCTTAAGCGTGCAAATGGCTTCATGCCTCTTACTTATGTGTGCTTCAAGGATTATGACGAGACCATTCCCAACAAGTTCGTTGCTTTCAAGAAGGAAGAGATAGTTAATACTTTCGGCGAATATCTTGCAAAGAACGGTCTGAAGCAGCTTCGTATAGCTGAGACTGAGAAGTATGCTCATGTTACATTCTTCTTCAACGGCGGTATAGAGGAGCCTAACGAAGGTGAGACAAGGACACTGGTTCCTTCACCTGCAGTTGCAACATATGATCTTCAGCCTGAGATGAGCGCCCCTGAAGTAAGTGAAAAGCTTGATGCTGCAATCACATCAGGTGAATTTGATGTAGTAGTTATCAACTTTGCAAATCCTGATATGGTGGGACATACAGGCGTGCTTGAGGCTGCGATAAAGGCTGTTGAGCGTGTTGATGCCTGCGTGGGTGCTGCTGTAGAGGCGGTAAAGAAGATGGACGGCGTGCTATTCCTGTGTGCAGACCACGGTAATGCAGAGCAGATGATTAATAAGGAGACAGGACAGCCTCATACGGCTCACACAACCAATCCTGTACCTTTCATTCTTTACAACTATGATCCTGCATATACGCTTCGTGAAGGCGGAAGGCTCTGTGACATCGTTCCTACACTTCTTGATGTGATGGATATGCCTCAGCCTGCTGAGATGACGGGACAGTCTCTGCTCGTTAAGAAAGCGTAATAGTTATAGTAAATCTTTAAAATAAAAATTGGGGAGGAATAGCATTATGGGAGAAGAAAAAGATCTGCAGGGATACAAATGTCCGAACTGTGGCGGACCACTGATTTACAAGGGTGACGTGCAGAAGATGGTCTGTGAGTACTGTGACAGTACCTTTGAGATGTCAGAGTTTTCGGAAGATACCAAGCACAAGGATGCGCCTACAGACTGGACAAGCGTGGATAACGGACAGATGGAATCCGATGGAATGTCGGAATATATCTGTGAGTCCTGTGGTGCAGCGCTTATCACGCAGGAGACAACAGGTGCAACAGAGTGTCCATACTGCGGCAATCCGGTAGTGGTATCTTCTACCTTCTCGGGAATGAACTTGCCTGACGCAGTGCTTCCCTTCAAGGTGGATAAGAAGTCTGCTACAGATGCGCTTAAGAATTTCTACAAGGGCAAGAAGCTTCTTCCGGACGGTTTTGTAGATTCGAACCATATTGACAACATCAATGGTCTGTATGTTCCCTTCTGGCTCTTCGACTGCAATGCAAAGGGCAGCGGCTTCTACAATGCTACCATAGAGAAGGATAAGGGCGACCAGAAAGAAATAAAGGAATACAAGGTAATGCGCAGCGCCAGCATGCGTTTTGAACATGTTCCTGCTGACGGCTCCAAGGAAATGAAGGATGAATATATGGATTCCATTGAACCCTTCAATTTCAAGGAACTGACGGATTACAATCCGGCATATCTTTCAGGATATGTTGCAAACAAGTATGATGAAAATCAGGAAGAGGTAAAGAACAGGGTGGATTCCCGTATGCGTGACACTGTCCGTAACGAGCTCAGAGCTACCGTTAACGGCTACAACAGTGTATCCGAGCAGTCCTGCAACGTAGAATTTGATGATGCTACCATAAGATACTGCATGCTGCCTGTATGGATGCTCTCCACCAGGTATAAGGGTGAGGTGTACAGCTTCGCCATGAACGGCCAGACCGGAAAGGTTACCGGAGACCTTCCCATAGACAACGGCAAGAAGACAGGAATGTTCATTACAACATCACTTATATCATTTGTAGTAATGCTTATTCTCTTTTTGATCGGTGTGTTCCTGCTGGGAATGGAATTCAGTTTGATCCCCATCGTCATAGCACTTGCTGTAGCTCTTCTCATAGGAGGCTGCGTGACTTCTGCGGAAGTCCATAAGATGACGGCCCACAGGGGAACTTCCGCATCGGCATACCTTATAAAGGATTCCTTTAAACTGCTGGCTAAGAACGACAGGCATGTACGGACGAGGTATGAGAAAAAGAATAACAGTTAGAGCAGTTAATTATAATTGCAATCATTGAGCATAAAGGAAAGCCTTTCAAGCAGCAGCTTGAAAGGCTTTTTTTCGATTTCCATAGCAATTTAAATAAACATCTTCCGCCCCAAAAAATATATTAATATCATTTAGGGAAAAAATGTACTTTTATGCCATTTTTTTCTATATTGTCGTAAGGATAGCCTGGATAGCTATAGCTTAAGGGAAATAACATAAAATGTTCTTCCCTTATCCTTTAGTCCCATATCCCCGGATTCGTAAACAAATATACTAACTGTTTTCAATATTTCACCCCTGAATTTAATACAAATAGAAATGGCGGGGAGTCTCCCCGCCGATTAGGTAGGACCTGGGTCTTTCGACCAGCCCCAGCAGTGCAAGCACTACCTCTTGAAAAAAATAGTATCATATAAATATAACGAGTGCAAACAATCTTCAAAAAACAGAAAGAGGGGACCACTCAGGCTGTCTCAATTATGTAATAATCAAATTTATTCCCGACAATTCACCAGCATGATTCATTATACCAAAAAACCCACTCCAATAACATTTCAAAGATAAAACCCCGTCATAATGCCTTTTCCCTTGACTTCAGCTTCAACTTTCTCTTTAAAGGTAAAGATATCTTTTACCTGCTCATATGTTGATTCAGATACATGGATCCTTCCCGCTCTTCCGGTACTCTCCATGCGGCTGGCTATGTTCACATTGTCGCCCCAGATATCATATATGAACCTGGTCTTTCCGATGACGCCGGCAACAAGCTCACCGGAATTAATACCTATACGGATACGGATCGGCACAGCAGAATTCTTATTTAATTCAGCCACATCCTCCATCAGCCCCATTGCAAATCTTACTATGCGCTCTGCACCATCATTGTTCTCGTCCTCTGTAAGACCGGCCGCAGCCATGTAGGCATCTCCGATAGTCTTGATCTTTTCAATTCCTTCACGCTTGGCACGGTCATCAAAAAGAGTCATCATCCTGTTCAGCATGACTACCGTTTCTTGCGCACTCATATCGCTGCTCATCTTCGTAAAATCAACTATATCGGTGAAAAGCACCGTTGCATTCGGATAGCGGTTTGAAATGACCTTGTTCGGATCCTCAGCCAGCTCCCTTGCTATATTTTCGGGAAGAATATTAAGCAGCAGGTACTCAACCTTTTCATTAGCTTCTTTAAGATCCTTGGTACGCTCTTCAACCGTCTGCTCAAGCTCCCTCTGATATTTAGCCATTATTTCTATTTCAAGCCGGTGTGCCTTTTCCACCCTGTCATTCATATCCTCTATGGTAAAAATATAGAGAAGAATATCCACTCCGGCGGTAGACAGGACAGCAGGTGCAAGACCGTCCAGAATAAGCTGCAGCACAGCCATTATAATGGGAACTATGATGAACAAAAGAAGCGGTATGCCTATACGCGGCGGCAGTTTCTTATAATACTGAAGAATACAGGTCATCTGAAGCGTAAGTGCCGGCAGGGAAAAGAAATAGCATACAAAGAAATATTTAGCATGCAAATAATGGTTTTCAGCATCCCACACATAATACAGGCCCGTAAACTGGGATACTATCAGCGTGATTATGCCTGCCACTAAAATAAGCTCTGTCCAGATCAGCCTCCGCGGCACTTTCTTTAATCCCGCCTCGTGAGTACACAGATCCTTCAGATAATAATTAAAGCAGCCGATGATAGCAAGGCTGAAGAAATAATCAAGGAACTTCGCGATCCTTACATACGGCCAGAATCCGACAGAAGCCATATCCTTATAAAGATAGTAAAACCGGCTTGATGTGAGATACAATGCCGCGCACAGCTCCAGCATGATTATGGCAATCTTGCGCGTCTTAGTCAGATTCTTCGGAAAAATAGTCAGGAATGCAATGATCACGCATATGCCCTGTAGGAAAAGCATAAAATCAGTCTGATATTCTCTGATAAAATTCAGAAAAAAATTCAAGTCATACTTCATAGCAGGTTCTATCCTTTATTCCTTGACAAAATACTATTCTCCCCTGATTCTGTCTGTCGAAAAACGATTATCAGTATCACAGCATAAGTGAACACCGTCAAAATCTTCTAACACTATTGGGTTATTTTACCATAGTCACTCCGAAATCTCACTTACGCTATTAGCTTAAACTATAATATTTTTACTATAAATCAGTAAAAAAACCTGAAAACCTTGATTTTACAAGCAAAAAGCCTTCCAAGTACTATACTTGAAAGGCCTTTATTTAGCAGCGCTACAAGGATTCGAACCTTGAAATGACGGAGTCAGAGTCCTTATACTAAGGTCCAGAAACGCTTGACTGTACTGGCTTTGTGATAGAAAGAGTGGAAATGATTACCAATAAATTTACCTAATCATATTTGTTTGTATTTTAAAAGTAATAACTCAGCTTTCAGCTTTCGGACTCATATAATCCCTGCACAATTCTTCCAGTTTAACAAAATCTAAAGCCGACTTCACATATCCAGCAGATTGATCATTAACCAGTTTCTGTTTATACATGATTTCCGCATTACTTCTTATTTTATCAGAATTCTTACGAATAAAAATTGCTTCTGCATTTACTAAAGCCTTGTAATCTTCATCAGGTTCATTATCCAAATCGTATAAAAGTAGTTCCGATTCGGGAACCGGAATCATATGGCTTATCCTCAAAGTTCCCTTAAGTTCTTTTTCAGCACCATTTTTCTCCGTCATCCGTATAATCGGAATGATGCTTTTCTTAATTACCTTGTCGTTACCGGCAATCTGATAATCTGTTTCCTTTGGTGATGACATAGGAACAAAATACTTATATCCATGCATCTCCAAAACAGTTCCAACATATTTTCGTGTATGTGTCCGGTTTTCCTGCTTATTAGAATACACATTTGGAACAGTCTGCCTTAGATACTCTACATATTTATCTGTTATACTGTAAATCTTGAATTCTTCCATTTTTGAAGTCCACCAATAATTAAGAGGGCTGTAATACAGCCCTCCTGATTATAAGATTTCCCACTTATATGGCAGGGACTCTCCCGAGTTTAAACTTCTCCACTTATATGGCAGGAGCTCTCCCGAGTTAATTATATTGTACCAATCCTTAAGTTATTGTCAATCCTATTTTGAAAACTATAATAATCAAATAATCCCTTTTTCTTTCTTTCAAACATTCTTTTCTTGAAAGGATTCAAACCTTGATATGACAGAGTCAGAGTCCTTATACTAAGGCCCGGAAACGCTTGCCTGTACTGGTGTTAGAATAGAAAGACGGGAAATGATTACCAATAAATTTACCTATTGCAATTCAGTTTTTTGATTCATGCCTCTTTTAAAAAGTTTATTCTCTATCTTTTTGGCAAAGTCTTTTTTGAAGTCTCTTTTATTGTGAAACAAATACTCCTCAGATCTTCTTTCATTTGGGGAAAGATTCTCATATTCCGAGTCCTTTAATTAAGATACACACCCGGCCCCAACACAAAGGTACTGATCAGGAGCATGATGATACCAATCGCCAGCAGAATGTAATTCGGCTTTTTAGGAATTTCATACAGAAATCTGTTTTCTTTGGGCGGCTTTACAAAAAAACCAACGAACATGAATCCCCAAAAGAAACCAATAAACATAAATGGGGAAACAAATAGAGTGGTTTTGCTCATAGCCCCGGATCTTATGGCTGGGTTTTGTGAGTACGAAGCAAGGAGAGCAAGCAAGCCTGTAAAAAATGTAGTCAGGTACAGCTTCGCAGCAACAATTCTCCGTTCTTTCTTATCAGACGGATCTTTTATAAAATAATAAGCCATGTAATTAAGGATAAAAAACATAGCTATCGCGCCTGCAAAACCGACTATTGTAAGAATTACACGCAGAGTTGTGACGAAACCGGGACTATCCTTAAAATACGAAAATACGTTACCCCAATCGCCGAGTCCGACCATTCCTCCGTTCATAAAATAGCCAAGTCCGACATTCATATGTAGTCCCATGTACTGAATCATAAAAAGGCGTAACATGGGACTCATTTTTACTTTGAGCAGGATTACAAATAATACTATGCCTATGATTGCATTTAGGATAGATGCACTTCCGCCCGTAACCATGATCCGGTGAAATGTAGGTAGCGTAGTGTAATCAAAAAGCTCCATATTCTTTACATTGAATGAAGTAAAATAATAGCACTTATCTCCATATATATAGAAAGTTGCAAGGTGGATCAATTCATGCAGCGGAATCGTGCAAAAATAAACTATAAGAGCTGACGCTACGCAGTTGATGATTGAAAGATCCTTAGTTTTCTCCATTATGTGTTCTCCATTGATAGCTTTTATAAAACGCTGTTCCCCAGATGTTTTTATTGTATTTAACTGATAATAATGAAACAACATGTATTGTCTAATCTGTTCATTTTCATGTTTAATCGGTAATTATCAAATTAAGTGAGATATACAGACCAGGATTTTTAATAGAATAAAAGGGTGTCATGCAGCCCTCTTGGATTATAAGATTTCCCACTTATATGGCAGGGACACGCTTTAAGTCGGAAAACTTTTGTTTCAACCGAGTCTATGGACAAGAAAAAGGGGCACAGTCCGTACCCCCTTTGATCATATCTTTACTTTTTCAGTATCCTCATAAAGGATTGCATAGGTCGAGAACCTGTCGCAGTCCACATAGATCGGTGCCCCTACGGACCGTGCAATGATCTCTGCCACGCCATCGTGGATACGGACTACATAGAAGATCCTGGTCACATCATTACCGCCACGAAGGTTCTCTGGCACGTCGATGGCAACGCCCTTATCTCACCCTTGCATCGTTACGTATATAAATTTCCTTGTCTTTATGTCCTGCATTCCTTTCCTGCACCAGTTTCTTTTTCTCTGCAATGATCTCATGTATAGACTTCCGCTTTTCCTCTTTCGGGCTTATGAAATCCATGAATTCATCATAAAGGCTGTAGGCCTTAAGGAATTCCCTGCATTTTTCTGCAAGCAGTAAAAGGTTGATGTTCTTGTCCTTAAGGTCTGCCATGTCCCTGCTCATACGCTCAAATGCCTTTTCCTTTACCTTGGTCACTTTCAGGATCTTCAGTATCTTTTTCCAGACACTATTCTCCACTTTCACATATCCTGTGTCATTCCCCAGAAGACCGGTTATCTTTTCTGCGGTGGGCCTGTCCTTGTCCCCGGAAGCAGCTTCTTCCGCAAGCTTTAGGTACTCTCCCTGAAGTGCATATTTAAGGTTTTCAGCGTTGGTGCCCTGAAGAGCAGACTCTGCCTGCATAAGCCTTTCTGCGGCAGCTTCTGCATCCTTAATGATCTCGTCACGAGCCTGCACCGACAGTTCTATGTCTGCCTGAAGTTCTTCCTTTTCTTCTGCCAGGCCGGCGGTCTCTATCCGGAGTTCTTCTTCCTTTTCCTTTAATTCCCCGATATCTGCCATTGCCTTTTTATATTCCGGCAGGGTAAGGCTTTCCCTCTTGTCTCCCTTTTCATATATTTCGATACCACGCTCTTCGCATAATTCCTTCAGGTATTTTCTTTCCCTTTCCTGCCAGAACATGGTCTCGTTCCGTTCCCTGGATAAAGCTTTGGGGATTCCCTGTTCCTGCAGTGCCTTTGTCAGGCTGTTACGCACAGACAGGCCACGGCTGTATCCGTGTGCCACCGGTATATAGTCCATATGCAGGTGAGGGGTAGCTTCATCCATATGCAGGACTGCATTGAATACGTACAGGTTAGGGTTCCTTTCCTGGAATGTCTCCACATATTTTTCCAGGACTTCCTTTGCCATGACCACAGCTTCAGGAAGCATTTTTCCTTTTCCCGGTATTCCGGTGTCGTTCATGTCACCGATCTGCACCACGTTTTCATAGAACACCTTTTCACCGTTCCCGGAGTGCTGTATCTCATTTATGTAGTCATCCTTGATCCGGTCCTTTCTTTTCTGCTTAGCGTTATACTCAGCCAGTGCCTTACCGAAGCATTTATCGTAGGCCTCCTTAAGCGGTTCCTGTATAAAATACTCGTTCAGGGCGATACGTTCCTGGTCCACATTCTTGCTGATGAATTTCCGGTTATTGTGGTTAAGGCATCCGCGTCCTTTTACAAACGATATTGTCCTTGCCATATTTTCATTTCCTTTCAGGTTATATTTAAGTTTCCGTGATTTACGTCTTGTTACTTCTGTCAGAAGTAACGCCTTATTACTTTTGACACAGGGTGTCAAAAGCCAGGCGCCCTGACGGGGTTAACACTCGTAAAGAAGCACGTTTGTTTTTTATTTAAGTCTTTTCCCTAAAATCCCGTTTACACGTTTACAATCCCCGCAGCCCTTGATACTGCTTGTTTTTCCTGTAAACAGCTGTTTCCATACCTATGGGGATTTGTAAACGTAAACTGTAAACGCGCTTAAAAAGACTTTATTTTTATATCCGTCTCCATGCCCTCTGCGTACCATACGGAGTACCGGCGAAGCGGTGCGAAGTCACTGCTTCCCAGCCGGCCACCGAATTGTTCATTATGTCGTTTATCTTTTTCGTCTCCCACTGTTTCGGTGATTCGCCTTTATGGTTAAGGGCATGTTCGTATATCATTATGCTGCACACATATTCTTCGCCGCACTTATCCAGCCATGCCTGGATAAGTCCCACGTTCGTATCGTCCGGCATGAATTCTTTCTGCAGGATCATCAGCCGCTTTTCCACACTTTCGTCAAGTTTCAGCTCATGCCTGCTGCTCATCCTGTATTCTTCCATTGCCTCTGCCCATACCTGGACAAAATACGCACGTGCTTCTGCCTCGTCCTCAAGGATATGTTTTTCTATCCTTTCCGGATGTACCAGGATAGGGGCGAAACGTCTGTTTCCGGTCAGGTCAAAGGGCAGGAACTGAATGTCGTTGGATGTGCCCACGAACACGCACTGTCTTGGCCTGTCCTCCGGATGAACTTCATAGGGGATCTTATATGTCTCTTTCGTGCGGCTTAGGAATGATTTAATTTCTTCAATGCTCTTTGCATTAACTGTTCCAAGCATCTCGGACATTTCCATAATCCAGTGGCCCTGAAGCTTCCGGTACACCTGATCATCATCAAGTCTCTTGATATCATCCGAAAACCACTCGTCACGGATCGCAAGGAAACGGAAGAAAGTAGATTTGCCGGCACCCTGGCCGCCGACCGCACATACCATGATGTCGTACTTGCAACCCGGTTCGTAGATCCGCTTTATTGCCGCAGTAAGGAGCAGACGCATAAGGGACTCCGCATATCCGTCCTCGTCAACGCCGAGGTACTTTGTCATTGCATGCCTTATCCTTTCCCTGCCGTCCCATTTGAGGCTTTCCAGGTAGTCCTTTATGGGGTGGTAGCTGTTTTCGTTGGCTGTAATGCTTATGGCCTTGTTGATCGCCTTTTCGCTTTTAAGGCCGTAGTTCTGTTCCATGTACCGCTGTATCTGGTAGATATCCACATCCGTAATGGATGAACTCATGCTGCGTTTCCAGCCGGGCTTCCTGACTATGTCGGTCCTGCAGGTCAGTTCATTTTTCCTGACCATGCCCTTGAGCACCGGATCCCTGCACAGTACCGTCATGCAGTTTTCTATGCTCTGCTTTACGCTGCCTTTTTCTGTCTTTTCAAGGCCGCAAAGGATGTCATCTGCACTGCTGGATTCTTCTTCCAATATCTTTCCGACACTCTTCCAGACTTCTTCCGACAAGTCCTGAGATCCGTTCCGCATAGTGCTCAACCTCCTTTCTGTTCTTCATATACAGTTCGACCTGCTCGCTTTCAGTCCCAAAGCACAGGATATCAAGCCAGTATCCAACGACTGGCTTTGCCGTGACTGTGGCTATGTATTCCTCCGATTCAAACGCGTCTTCAGGAGGGTAGGCCTTAAAGTATTCTTCCAGGGCGTGTATGCCATTTTCCGTATCCTTAAGCCTCTCGATTGCTTCCAGCCTCCATTTCCTGAACCTTTCACGGATAAGGGCAAGCTTCCTGTGTTCTTCCTTTACTTTCTTCCATTCCAAACTTTCACTTGCACTAAAGGCTGCGGGTTCTACATTTAAAGGGAGCGAAAAGTCCCTTATAAGGCACAATGCCGCCTCATGCTGGGACAGGCCGTTCAACCTGGCCGTGAAGTCAATGACATCACCGTGTGCCCCACAGCCGAAGCAGTGGTAGTTCCTTTCATACAGTTTCATGCTGGGACTCTTGTCAGGGTGGAAAGGGCAGCATGCCATGCCGTTCCTTCCGACTTTTATCCCA
Organism: Lachnospiraceae bacterium; assembly: GCA_024689605.1. Next base: position 48,484 of record JAILDD010000122.1, on the reverse strand, counting down.
TAGTGTTCAACAGCCTGCATTAAGGGCAGGCATTCCTTGATTTCCGAAAAAATTCCCATAAAAAAAACTCTCCTTCCTTTTAAACTTTTTATTTTGGAGAGCCTTTGCTATAATGAGTTTGCGAGACATATCAGAGCAAAGGCTTGTCCAATGTTTTGATGTCAACTGTCCTCACCGCTGGTGGGGACTTTTCTTTTGCCCGGCAGCGGCACTACCTGCGTTACCGAATCACCTACTTTCATTTTCTTTCTGGCTGCGATATAGTACCGCATAGTGGTTGATTCCAGATCACCAATGTATGCTGCAATTTCTTTCACATCTGCACCGTTTTCATACATCCTTGTGGCAAATGTCCGCCGGAAAATGTGCAATCCACTTACCTTTGTGTCACACTGCATATTACGGTATATCGTCTCCATGCAGTGTTCCATCATGGTCGCAGTGTAGGGCCTTCCGGTCTTGGTACGGCAGATCAGGTCATCCGGCCGTCCCGTTTTCTGCCTGTGAATAAGTTTCAGGTCTTCAATGGCTTCCGGCATGAGCTGTATAACCCTTGCTTTCTGGTTCTTGGTCGTACCCAGGACTGCCACATACTTTTTTCCGCTCCGTTCATCCCTGTTGCGGGTAACGGATGTGCTTTTGCTGATCGTCAGCAGGCCGTTATCTTCATCATAGTCAGACCACTTAAGGCTGATCATTTCCCCGACACGCATCCCGGTATGCAGCAGAAGGCTTCCGTATAATCCTCCGGCGTATTTATATTCGCCATTGTTTTCATTTTTACGCAGGCACTCTTTCAGGAACCGGTCTTCTTCATCAGGGGAAAGCACTATCACATCCGCGTCCGCAACATTCCGGGTCTCCAGTTTTGAAAGCCTCCTATGGATGGAACGTTTTATCTGTATAACCGGATTGCTTTTAATGTCTCCACGCACGGTTGCCCATTCATAGGCGGCATTTAACACATCCAGTGCTTTCTTAATGGAAGATACTGACAGGTCTTCCTTCATCAGCGTACTTATGTGCTGCTCTATGTCTGCCGGCGTTATGGCATGTATCTGCATATGGCCCAAGGGATATTTTCCTATCTGGTTCCGTATGGTATCTTCACGCCGGTCTATGGACTTAGGCTTTAGTTCGCCATTATCCACCTGGAAAGCCAGGTGCTTTTCACAGAGTTCAACTACTGTGTTGTTTAGTGCCGGAGATGTGCGTTCCTGTTCTTCCTGCCATGCCGCCTCTTTCTCCTTCATTAGCTGGATGCAGACAGCTTTACTGTTTGCACGAACTGTCAGGATTTTTCTCTTACCCTCAGATGTATATCCGGCACTCTTTCGATATAGAATCCTTCCATTTTCGAGTGTAACAAAACATCCCTGGCCTTTTATGTTTCGCCTCATCTTGCTTGTATCCAAACTCGTCCCTCCCTCACACAATGTAAGTTTTATGTTCATATTGGTGTAACCATTCATTCAACGCCTGCTCTGTTACAATATAGCGATTGCCGATACATATGGACGGAAATCCCTTTGATTTAATCAAAGCGTAGGCCTTGTCACGACCAATATGAAGCACATTTCCAAGTTCCCGAACTGTTAACACCTTTAACTGATCACCACTTGTCTGCATTTCCATAGTTGTAGTCCTCCTTTCATAATATTTAAATCCCTGTATCAATACAAGTTTTCTTGTATTTACTAAATTAATACATGTTTTTCTGTTTGTCAATAGGAATTTCTGAAATTCTTGTATTAATACATTGATTTTTGTATTTCGTTGTGATACATTCTAATTATTCCTAATTAAGCAGAGGAGGAATTCTAAATGCGCTTGAGTGAATATCTAGAACTTGCAAAAAAAATGAAAACCGCAAGATCTCAGGGAAATATAAGTCAGCGTGATATGGCAGAAAAGCTCTCCCTAGGGTATTCCACTTATTCCAACTATGAAAACGGATATAGTGAACCGCCAGCAGAAATAGTTCTGCAATTCTGTGATGTACTCAAGATTACATTAGCAGATTTACTATCCATTAAGGTAGAAACTCCCCAAAGTGTACCGGTTGAAACATTTTCTGATGTACTCCGCGTTTTGATTGAACTTGACAGAAAAGGTGTTCCTGTAAAAGGAAGCGTATCATTTAGCGAATCTATGGCTGATAAACATAGTCTTGTTGCACATCTAAATCTGGACATAAAGAATGCACAGATTGCAACCTTTATACCTGATTGGAACAAAGTCAACCAGGAACTTAAAGATGGGAAAATTGACGAAGAAGAATATGAAATATGGTTAAACGACACACTAAAGATGTTTAATGTACCTATCAGCGAGTATGTTTATGATTGATATTCAAAGAAGTTACCTATGAGTTACCTATCAGCCGTGAAAACATAGTTTATCGGCTGATTTTTTCAAAACTCTGTTCTGTTTTTTACTGATTTCCAACTTTCAGAAAACACAAGAAAAATCTTACTGAAATGCCCTGAAAAGCCCATGAATACGGGCTTTTCCAACAAAAAACAGCCACATTTCTGTGACTGTCTTTAGCAGCGCTACAAGGATTCGAACCTTGAAATGACGGAGTCAGAGTCCGTTGCCTTACCGTTTGGCGATAGCGCTATATTTGAATCGCTGTTCTTCAACAGCAAGAACAATTATATAACAGATTTTTTCCTTTTGCAAGTATATTTTTTATATTCAAATTGTCGCATTTTTTCGTTCTTTACAGTGTATATTTTAAGTGATACATTAGCTTTACATTTCTGGAAATATCTAAGGCATTCGCCGCATTTTTCCCAAAAATTGCAGTTGAAGTGGTTAACTATGGTATTTATAATGAAAGGAGAAATGAATGAGCGAAATTAACAGGGAGTACAAGGATCGTCTTTTTGTATTTATTTTTGGCAGGGAAGAGAATAGGAAGTGGACACTGTCGCTGTACAATGCGGTAAACGGCACGAACTACACGGATGAAAATGCTATAGAGATTACGACTATGTCAGATGCAGTCTATATGGGCATGCGTAATGATGTGTCATTTATTATCACTGAGTTCATAAGTCTGTTTGAACAGCAGAGTACCTACAATACGAACATGCCGGTAAGGCAGTTAATGTATTTAGGACGTCTGTATGATAAGTATATTAATGCCACAAAGCAGAACCTTTACGGAACTAGACAGATAAAGCTTCCGGTGCCGAGGCTTGTAACATTCTATAACGGAATGGAAGATGTTCCGGATAAGATACTTCATCTGAGTAATTCGTTTTCTGGAAATGCCGGGCTGTCGGATGTTGAAGTCAGCGTCAGGCTTATTAATATTAATTTAGGGAATAATAAGGAGCTTCTGGAAAATTGCAAACCGCTTAAGGAATATTCGTGGTTTGTGGATGTGGTGAGAAATAAGAAGGAGCGAGGGGAAATGATCTTGGAAGACGCTGTGGACCATACCCTTGACGAAATGCCTGAGGATTTCTGTATAAGGGAATTCTTAATTGCCAATAGAGCGGAGGTAAAAAATATGTGCCTAACAGAATACAACGAAGCTGAAACAATGCAGATGTTCAAGGATGAGGAACGGTATGACGCAATTTCTCGTATGTTGCGTTCCGGTAAGACTGCTGAGGCAATAGCAGATTTCTGCGGCTATCCCATAGAGCAGGTTAAAGCAGTGGAAAAAGAACTGCTGGTTTCTGCCGATTAAGCTGTACATAAGACGGCTTGAATGTCAGCAGGGCATTGACTTTTACACCTTTGCAACACATAATGTATTAAAAAGCAGTGAGGCCTGCTGTATGACGTATTTATCGAAGTGGCAATCGTAAGAGCGGTGAGTCCTGCCGGGAGGGTTCTAACCGGATAAAGTGGAAATTGATGGGCTGTTCTTATGGACAGCTCTTTATTTGTGGAGAAAAATAACTAACCGGATCATGAAAAATAATGATTTTTAATATTATCGATTACTCAATAATTGTATATATTGCCGGGATAGTTTGTCTGCTTCTTGGCGGTCTGATGCCGGCATTGATTGCGCGAAGCAAAACAAACGCCTTCTTCAAATTTTACATCTTTGGTTTATTTTTATTCTTTCCTGCCACGATAACTGCTTTGGCTATGAAGGAAAAAACGATCAAAGATTCCGGGGTTTTACGTGCTTTTCGAGCGATTGTATATATTTTGGGTTCTTTGATCGGAACATATTATCTGATAGCCAGTTCTGTTTATTGGTTTGATTATTCCGGCGTGGAAATTGATGCTTCGATCATTATTCTGGCATTAACAATAGTTTACCTGGCTTTTATGGTTTCATCACTTATCAGCGTGGCTTTTATATATATCATCAGAGTTCCGCTTTACAAGCTTGCAGAGAAAATGGCAGATTCACTGCAAAAATTAAACAAAACAAAGCAAAAAGAAGATGATATGTTTGCGGGGATTATAGACCCTTATCCGGTGGAAATAATTAAGGATCTTCCCCGATTTTTTTTATCGGTGTTTAATTGGCTTCCCATATTGAATAGTCAAAATAAAACGTGTGAACATAAAAATAATATCAAGAATACGTATGGGACAGAATCCCACAGTTATGCAGGAAATATTAAAAATTTAGATTCGAAACCATTTGCTCTTACATATGAAGGAAAAGAATATCTTGAAGAAAAAATTTGTAACTGTAATACTGAGAAATATATAACCTTATCAAACAATAAACCCTGCTTTTCCGATTCAGATAAAAGAAGAACAGACAGAGGTTTTTACTTTGAGAAACTGGGCGGATTTGATACTCCTGTAATGGCACTTGGTATTATTAACAAAAGCTGTATAACTGTAACACCCCGAAGTGATAACGAAAGGAAGGCTGTATCTCCCCCGGGGTTTGCTAATAATAAATTTTACGGCTTTTTGAAAAGTAATCAGAATAAGGAGGGAAGTCTGTATGACAGGTGTCATCTGATCGCTTACAGATTTTGCGGTGACGAAGCAAATGATTTGAATATGGTTACCGGCACACATCAGTTAAATATTCTTATGAGGGATCATTTTGAAAGTAATTCGTCTGAAGTTGTTAAGGCAATTCAAAATGGCTTTAGTGTTTTATACAGAGTCACTCCATTTTACATAAATAAAGCAGATACATTTTATCACTTTGAAATTGTACCGAGAGGCCTGGAAATAGAAGCGTACTCAATAGAAGATGAGGGAAAGTCTGTATGTAAACATGAATTCATATTTAACAGACAGGATGGTGTAAGTATCAAATATATCGATGGAAGCTCGACACCTCTTCGATGACGGTAAAGCCTTATAGTCTGTTTTGTTTTTCGGTGTTATCAGGCCGACGGTGAGAAAGATGATCCTGATAAACTGTGTTTGGAAGGGGCGTTGAGTGGAGGTATTATTTTTATGAAGCGGAAGATTGACAAATGACTGGTATGTAAGCTTTGGGGATTATAAAACTGTGGATGACTGCAGGGCCGATTATTTCGTGGGCACTCTGGTATTAGAGGATTCTGTCGAAACAGCTGAGTCTAATTATTCTATTATTGAAGGAAATCAGGGTGACAGCTACAAGATCATAGTACGTGTAGAAGACACACTGCTGGTCATTGCCGGACCGAAGGACTCAAAAGAGGATTTAAGGGACCTGGCAAAGGGCCTTGGATATTATTGACAAGGGTAATTAATACCGGCATAGAATTAATAACAGCAAAGCAGGGGGCAAGCCATGGGAAAACGGCTATTATAGAAAAGAAGGCAACTAAAGGAATCAATGCATCTGTTAATGATGAAGTTCAGGAGTTGCAGAATCAGGAACAGCAGCTGCAGAACAGTAACCTGCAGATACAGGATGAACTGAATGCTGATCTTATTCCGATCGAAAAGAATGTAGATGATGTAAAAGAGAACCGGGACAAAAACATTGTGGCTCTTGAGAATGCAGTGCGTGCAGTCAAAGCCAATATGCCGCCTGCTTATGATGCAAATAAGGATATCAGGGATCTGCTGGCGGCCGGTAAAGATAAAAACAAGACCAGGACCAAATATGATCCCAGAAGTAAGGGTAATGCGGAAAGAACCAATACCCTAAAGGATCAGGATGCAAAAGTCAGGGAATATATAAAGGATATTAAGGACGGAATCCTTGATATGGAAAACCGTGAAGAGACATTGACTTCAAAGAGACTGAGCATGGGAAGGAATTAGAGAAGGCATTTAGCGAGTATAAAGCATTAATTGATGAATGTGCTGAGGTGCTGAAGCCGGATGAAAAACTTGATGATGGTAAATTTAAAGCTGCGGTTCTTAAAGCTAAGATAGAACCGGCAGAGAAAAAGCTTCTGGATATCAGCTTCAAAGCTCAGCAGAATGTCCTTAAGGCGCTGAATGAGAAGAATAACAGAGAAATCGACAAAAAGAAGTATGTCTTTGAGAATAAGGATTTGCCTGATGATTTCTTTGATGTCATGGGTGATGTCATAAAAAGGAATAAGATAAGTGCAGTAAAAAGGGTTGGTGCATTAAAATCTACCGTCATTCTGTCAGAAATGGTCGGGGAGGCGGTATCGGATAAATTTAAACAGATTTTTTCCCGCGATTAGGCTATAATAAATCTTGGCCTTTCATCAGGACGGCTGAAAAAGAACTAAGAGGGCAGCTGCATAAGGCGCAGCGGAGAGGGGGATATAATGGTAAAGTACAGATTCAAATGTGACTGCGGAAAGATGTATGACAGCGCGGAGACGTCAATGGCATGCCCTTCCTGTAAGAAGGAAAATTCTACTGAGGGAAACGGCGTCATACAGATCCATCGTGTGAGCAATTATTCCGGGGCTTTCAATGCAATGAATATTTTTATTGATGAACAGCCTTTCGGAACACTGGCGGATGGACTGAGTGTTAAATTTGTGGTGCCTTACGGTACGCATAAGTACCGTGCGACTCTGTTTATGGTCAAAAAAAGTGACCAGCCGGAAGTGACGCTTTCGGCAGAAAGCCCGGAGGCATATATCAAGACAGAGGTTGATTTCTTCGGAACAAAAATCCACGCAAAAACATCGGAAAAAGAAAAGATGCCGAAATAATTTTTATAAACTTTCAATCCCATGCCGGAGGGCATGGGATTTTAACCGTGACAGATTTAATTTATGGAGGAGTGATCTATGGGACAGTTTTTTCCGCCTAAAGATTGCAGCAGTAAAACAAAAAGCATACGTAATCTTCACATTGAAAGTCTGGTGCTGATGGTGGTCTTGATGATTATGCTGTCATCATCCTTAATGCTTATAGGCAGGATGTTTTTTGAGGTTATTATTTTCAACACTGTCCTGCCTGTGGATCTTATGTACAGCAACCAGGGTGAGCTGACGGAGATGATAGAAAACGGAAACATGTATGCAGCCCTTGACTACGAGCCGGAGTTCACCCCCTTATATTATGCATATTCTTCCGTAATGAAGATCATGACTGTGGCAGGCTATACAATGGCCTTTGTATCCATAGCAGGAAGCATAGTGCTGCTGATCCTTATGAAGAAGGCATGCCGCAGCATTGTGGAAGATCCGACGCCTGCTGAGAACCCGGTTACCGTGAAAAAGACTCCCTATGTATGGCTTGGTTTTCTGCTGGGCTGCTTTGGGGGTCAGCTGTTTCTGTATAACAATAAAAAAGCTATATACTATCTTTGTATGGGAATAATAGGACTGTTCTTTCCGGTATTCTTACTGTATACGACAGGGATCAGTTTTGCAGATGCCTTTCTGGCATGCTTTATCAGTAAAGATGAAAACGGGGAGATAATCATAGAGGATTATCCCTATTGGATATAGTGGAGGCTGTCAATGTACCTGAAGGAAAAACTTATCAGGATCCTGAAAATAAAAAATGCCTTGCTGGCAGTGTTCACAATATTAAATCTGATCGTGTCCGTATCCTGGGAGTTTTATCTTGTAGTCAGGTACTGGGGCGACTGGTATACCATAGCTCATGCCAAGGCAACGCCTGAATTCATTTTCTGGGTGATTGTGGGTCCGGTGATACTTCTTACAGTCTATATCTCAAAAGAGTGGATAGGGGACGCATATTTTTATAACGGTTATTTCGAGGGAGACCTTGACGGTGCAGTAAGAGATGCCGAGCTTGCTGAGGTTATGGGAAGACATCCCGGGATGGTTGCTGCGCAGCTAAAGCTTTTCAGCATTCTGTATATGAAGAATTATACGAATAAAGGCGGGAAGACAGAGCTTGCATCCAAGACATGCACCTGCGAATGCGTGAACTGCGGAGCTGTCATTGAAAAGAAGATGTATTTTACGGGACAATGCGAGTACTGCGGCAGCTCTGACCTGCGGGCAAGAGTGCTTTCGGGGGACAGATTCTACAGTATTTCCAATGAACTTAAAGGCAGTTCGAAGAGTTATGATTACTATACTGCTAAATTTCTGCAGTTAAGGCGCATTGTATTTCCTATTCTTATGGGATTGTCGCTTTTCTGCATGCTGATAGCATTCTGTATGGGGACGGAGGCTTTATCCAATTTTAATAATGAGGAATACTATCGTGAAACCGTGCTGGATGTGGATAAGCACCTCCAGAGCTATGAACTCATACGGTATAATCTGATTGAGACTATAATTACCAGTGCATTTGTATTCTTTGGACTTATGCCGATGCTGATAAACAGGATCCTGCGGATACGGCTTGTCATGATGGCGGACCTTACCGCAAAGTTTTTTACTACCATAAAGGTTCCCTTCATAGCTGCGTCCCGTCTTCCATCTGCAGGGAAGATGACTGCGAAGAGCAGGCTTTCCCGGGTGAGGCGTGCTATGCGCAAGGGCTATCTAAGGAACTGCACCATTGAAAAGCACAACGGGGTGATGCAGGTGGCACTGGGCAAAAAGATAGTTAAGGACAGCTGTCCTTCCTGCGGCGCACCTGTTACCGGTGCGGTATACAGTGATTATGTCTGCAGATACTGTGACAGAAAGATCATGGATGTGGTAGTGAAGAAATAAGATAAAACGGAAGTCCTATTCAGCACAGGACTTCCGTATTTCTTTGCATATTATTTTTGCACATTCGTCAGCATTCTTGCGGTCGAAGATAAACTCATCGGCATTCTGTTTGAAGATCTCTATTATATCTTCCTTTTCCATATTCGAAATGATGAGATTCATTTCACTGCTGTGTGCCATTATGTCTTCTGTTGCGGCATATTCGTTGGTGTCTTTGAGACCTTCAGCATCCAGCACTTCGATAGCCTTGCTGCTTACGGGTACACCTTTTTCAGTGCCCTGGAGCTTTATCATATAGGGATCGTTTACCAGGTAATCCAGCAGCAGTGCTGCTTCTGCCGGGTGATCTGTATCGGAACTGATCGCCCACATGGTAGCCGGCTTTATATACCAGCCGGTTCTTTTTGCCCCGGGCAGCAGGGGATAGAGACGTCTGGTGACTTTCACGCCTTTTTCCTCCTGAGCATCGCAGTATTTCTGTGTGTCGCTTATCCAGCACATGGTGCCGGCTATTTCGCCCTCCAGGTATTTGCTCTTGTCAAATGTTTCAACAGGGCAGAGTACATGATCGTCCAGCAATTCTCTGTAGAGTACCAAAAGGTCTGACATTTCGGCAGGGGTAACATTAAAGCTTCCGTCAGGATTAAACATTGCCTTTCCGGTGCTCTGTTCGTAATATGCTACCAGCAGCAGGAACATCTGCTTTTTTCCCATTCCCAGCAAATAGCGGTCATCTTTTTTCAGTTTTATTCCGGCTGCAAACATTTCATCCCAGGATTCGGGGGCGTCCAGCCCGTAGCTGTCAAGTACATCCTGGTTGTAGTAAAAGACGTGTGTATTCATGGCTATGGGAAGGGCGTTAAGGTGGCCGTTTCTTGTGCCGTATGCTTTCTGTTCTTCTGTGAATGCATCCAGATCGATGTAGTCAGCAAGTTCGTTCAGGTCGTAGAAGCCTGTTCCGTCGGCAGAGTACTCGTCAAGCCATGCATAATTAATCTGCATGACGTCAGCTTCAGTGTCAGACAGCATCCATACCTTTGTCTTCTTTTCATAGCCGTTCCATTCACCGTAGCGGTAGTCAACTATTATATCCGGGTTGATGTCAGTAAAATGGTTTACCCCGGTCATCGTATATTCATGTCTGGGGTCGTTTCCCCACCAGGACAGAAGGATGATCTTCTCATGCCTGTCGGAAACGTTGTCTGCAGGTGACATTCTTCCGTTTTCACGCTGAAGCATGACTGCAGCACTGACGCCCAGCAAAAGAATGAGGATTACCAGCAGGAGATGTTCACGGTCAAGATTACGCATTTTCATCTCCTTCCTCATAAAGTGTGTAACGGTTTTTGCCGTTTTCCTTTGACTGATACAGTGCTTTATCTGCTTTTACGTACATCGTGTTGAAGGTCGGTACATTATCGCAGTTTAAGTACACGCCCATGCTGACTGATATATTGCAGTCGGTCTGTTCTTCCTTAAATTCGTTTTTAAAACCGGTCATGATCCTGTCGAGGCCGGACGTGACTGCCTGGCGGAAATCCTCATTGTCAGGCTCCGGGGTGTCAGCAGCCTCAATGTAAATCGCAAACTCGTCTCCTCCCAGTCTTCCTATGATGGTTTCATTGTCATAAAGGCTTCTTATAAGCTTGCCGAAGCGTATTATGACCTGATCCCCGTAGCTGTGGCCGTTTTTATCGTTTATCAGTTTGAAATTATCCATATCTATCATGACAAACGCACGTCGGATACCGGGCTCGCAATGGGCAAGTTTTTTTTCTACTGTTTCCTGGAAGGTGGTTTTGTTCATGGTGCCGGAGAGCCTGTCTACTTCTGCTTTATACTGAAGGCTCATCAACAGGTCATCCATGGGAAGAGAAACACGCCTTATCATAAGGAGACCCGCAAGTACGAATATCAGTGCCATAAGGGCGGAGATTCTCATGGTGAAGGATTTAAGGTCCTCAGCTTCTTTTGTGACTACTGATGTGGGAACTGTACATATTACCCGCCAGCCGTTCGTGCATACATTTGCATTGATAAGGTATTCGCTTCCGATGATCACGCTGGAATCACCGGACTCTGTTGCGGATCCGGTCAGTGCTGCGGCTATTTCCTCGGGGAGCTGTGTCCCGGATTCTTCCTGCTTTGAAGAGTAAATGACAGTATTGTTTCCGTCTACCAGCCTTATGTCCATTCCGTCGATCTGCTTGGGATAAATGAAGACGGAGGAAAGTTCGTCCGTGTATACCGAAGATACCAGTATTGCATTGGGATTCAGCCGTTTTATGTAATAGAACCTGTCGCTGCTGCCGTTGATCCCAAAGAGCCATGAACTCTGGCTGCTGTCCAGGAGGCAGTCTGCAAATGAATCGTAGAGGTTTGTATTTTCAAAAAGATTCTGGGTGCTCTGGGATATCCAGCCTACCTTGTGGTTGTCAGCGTAGATTATGCCGAAATCATTGTAGTTGTTCATAAGGCCTATATCAACGATTCTGTCAGTGATGGCCTCTTCTGTCTTGACCTTGTCATACTCGCTTATCTTCTCATCCGTTGCATCGTATTTATAGTAGATATCGTCAGAGTAAAGCAGGGTAGGGGTGGTTTCCATGCGGTCAAGATAGGAGTCGATATTCAGTTCTATCTGTCTGCTGTTGACAGTGATTAGCTCGGAAACCTTATTCTGCAGTGCAGTTTTGGACCTGTCAACTACGATCAGGTCTACGACTATTGTTACGCCGGCTATTATGACTGCAAAGACAAGGAGCATTTCCAACTGGAAATTCCTGAGTTTCTTTCCGGTGCCGGATTCCCTTGCATTTGCTGAAAAATGACTGCTGACCATAGGATATACGATCACGGAAAAAATGTAGGATATGATGTTCAGGGGGATGATAAGGGGGATCCAGCTGGAAGCCCACATCACCAGCAGCGGCGGACACTGGGTTGGATCCAGGCGTGTATACGCAATGGCAATATTTATAAAGCTTACCACTGCACTTACAATCAGTCCGTTTCCTATTGCGAGGGGAATTGAATATACAAGATTGTATTCCAGGGAAGGATTTTTAAGTTTCAGCTTTCTTACCAGTGCATCGCTCAGTCTTCCAAGAGGAACAAAAAGTGCAACGCATACGCCCGTAATTATGGATTCGGTGACATTCAGAAGGCAGAAAAGAATGAAGGGGGGTGTATTTGCGTTAGGGTTTAAGCATACAATGATAGTAGATGCCATACCCATCGCCACGGACATGATGACAGATACTATGACTTCTATTAAGCGTTTGTTTTTCTTGTTAGGATTCATCTATGTATGCTGCCGGTTCGGATAATGACTGTTGAACCGGATGTATAACCCCCATGTTCAGCTGATGATATTATATCTTAAATGGCTTATGGTAACAACTGAAGATTTACCCGGCTGAAGGATAAAAATATGAGTTTTTTATGAATAGTTTGACGTAAAATGGTAGAATAGCAGTGAAAAAGCGTACGGCCCGGATGAGGGCATACCAAAGAGTGGATTTTACGATAGCAGGGAGAATCAAAATGTTCAATATAGGTGAAATACAGAAGCTGAGGGCTGTAAAAAAGGTTGATTTCGGTATGTATCTGACAGATGGTTCGGATGACGGCCGCATTCTGCTGCCCAGGCGCCAGGTGCCTGAGGGATTTAAGGCAAATGATGAGATAGAGGTCTTTGTCTACAGGGATTCTGATGACAGGCTGATAGCTACGGTAAACAGACCGAAGATTACTCTTGGTGAAATAGGACTTCTGGAGGTGGTGTCGGTTACGAAGATAGGCGCCTTCCTGAACTGGGGGCTGGAACGTGATCTTTTTCTGCCGTATGCACAGCAGACACGAAAACTTAATGTAGGGGAAAATGTGCTGGTGAGCCTTTATAAGGATAAAAGTGAAAGGCTTGCGGCAACAATGAAAGTATATAAGCTGCTGGACAGGGAGTCGCCTTATCATACCGGGGATATGGTGACAGGAACGCCATACGAGATAAACGATAAGCTGGGGGTGTTCGTGGCAGTTGACAACAGGTATTCGGCAATCATTCCCCGAAATGAACTTTTCGGTGAAGATATAAAGCCGGGACAGCCCCTAAGCCTTCGGGTCACAAGGGTCAGGGATGATGGGCAGCTGAACCTCTGCATCCGCCAGAAAGCTTACCTTCAGATGGAACCTGATATGGAAAAAATCCTGAAGCTGATGGAGGAAAATGGCGGAGTTCTTCCTTTTGGCGAAAAATCCGATCCGGAAACGATTAAGCGCTATACCGGCATGAGCAAGAATGAATTCAAAAGGGCAGTGGGACATCTGTACAAAGAACATAAGGTGAAGATTGAAAATGGGAAGATATCTGCAGTGTGACAGAAGGATTATTTTCCTCTGTTGAAGCGCATCTTTCCATTTGCACTTTTAGGGGAAGAGGAATTGCTGACCTGAGCAGCACAGCCTGCGCAAAGTGAACCGCTTGATATCCCTCTGCCGCAGATACGGCAGGTTACACGCTTAGTCTCACCATGGATCATAAGCCTCTGCTGCTTAAGGTAGCGGGTTACGGCTTCCTTGCTGACGCCCGTGGCGTCAACAATCTCTTCCTTGGAAGCGGGACCATTTTCTGCCAGGTACATTTTTATCTTTCCAAAATCATCACATTCGGTAGAGCCGCAGCTGTCACACACGTATACGCCTGAACTTTGGTATTTCAGCGGACCGCCGCAGGATGTGCAGATGATTTTTCTGTTGTGCTGAAGAAGTTTTTCGTATTCGCCGGTCACTGCATTCCTCCGTTAGTCTATTTTGATAAATTGCTTATGGTGATGGAATCCCGGTGGGATTAAACAAAAAAGCACAGCCGTATACGGCGATGCTTTCTTAAAAATGATATATAGCCATGAAGTGAAGTATTAAACCGACATGTCAAAGTTTCCGCCAACAGCGGGATTAACTGACATCTCCATCATTTTAGCTATACCGGCACCCTGGATCTCGTTCTGCTCCATGGTATTCTTGAGCATAGCAACACCGACATTGTTCATTACGCTGGCCTGTGCCAGACTGGATGTAGCATCCATTATAACACCCTGAATTCCGCCAACTTCCATAGCACCAACCTCCTTAGATATTTGATAATATTTTACCAATGTGGGGCACGAAAGTCAATCCGCACTGTGTTTGTAACACCTCCTGTATTTGATATAATACATTGATCGTGGAGCGCGTAGCGCGGAACAATCCGTGTGAATCATAAAAATCAAGTCAGGAGACGAATGTGAGCAGTATAGAAATTGACGGAATGATGATCGAAGACCTTCCTCTTAAGGAGGCTGTGGATATAACCAGGGAGCTGCTGGAGAGGCCGGGGCTGGACCTGGTTATATGCACAACGGAGTCTTCATTTTTCAGGATGGATATCAGTGAAGAAAAAAAGAACTGGCTGGAGTCGGCCAGCCTTAATGTTTTTGACGTGGCGGGAAATGATAAGGGCAGTTTTTTCGGCGTCTTCAGGCAGCATAACAGGAATATGAAGGCTGAGGACTATCTCGCTTTTCTTCTGGGCTATCTTCAGGGGACAGGGAAGAATGTTACCCTGGTCACAGAGGATCCGGAAAAGGCGGAGAATATCAAAAAGAATATTATACGCGGATATGAGGATATTGAAATAGAGATATGTGCCCTGTCGGAGTATGGGACAGGAGATACTTTGTACAATGCGCTGAACGGATCCGAGCCGGAGGCTGTTATTTCCGTACTTCCCTGGAAGGTCCAGGCGGGGATAATAAGGGATGCGAGAAATATCTTTATGGCGTCACTCTGGGTCGCACTGCCGGAAGAATCTTTCAGGGACAAGAGGCTTGTATAAAATTTATAAATTTAGTTTACAAAACTATGGATTTTTTCGGCTAAATAGATTAAAATGACTTTGACATTATGGCGAAACTATAAAATATTAGGGACGGGTAATTGTCGGTTTTGCATAAGGAGTTTTGCATGAGAGATTTTGCAATAGGAGATAAGGGGTTATGATTTCGAATCAGATTTTACAGAACACAATAGACGGTATTACGGCCATATCAAGGGCTGAACTCTGCGTTACCGATACTGACGGTAAGGTGGTGGTGGCAACATATGCCGAGGCAAGGGATTTTTCGGCGGCTGTAAGGGAGTTTGTTAAGTCGCCGGCTGACGGCCAGGAGGTGCAGGGCTGCCATTTCTTCAAGATATCCGATGAGCAGCAGCTGGAGTATATTCTGATCGTGGGCGGCAACAGTGAGAATGCTTATCTTGTAGGCAAGATGGCTGCTTTTCAGCTTAAAGGTCTGCTGGTAGCATACAAGGAGCGCTTTGATAAAGACAATTTTATTAAGAATCTCCTGCTCGACAACCTTCTGCTTGTGGATGTGTACAGCAGGGCGAAGAAACTTCACCTGCAGATAAACCTCAAACGTGTAGTACTTATAGCAGAGACGGGTTCCAACAGGGATGCGAATGCAGTGGAACTGGTGAAGGACTGCCTTGGACTTACAGGGTCAAAGAAGATCGTTACGGCTGTAGATGAAAATAACGTGATAATCGTTATAGAACTTCCGGATGACCAGGCCCAGATACTGGCTGAGGTTGAAAAGACTTCAGCACTGATAATCGAGCATCTTGAGAAAAGCGGCATAGAGGATGTAAGGATTGCCTGCGGAACCGTTGTGGATGAGATAAAGGATGTGAGCCGCTCCTACAAGGAAGCGAAGGTGGCACTTGACGTGGGCAAGATCTTCCTTGACAGCAAGAAGATAGTTTACTATGAGGAGCTGGGTATAGGAAGACTGATATATCAGCTGCCCATGCCGTTATGTCAGATGTTCATTGAAGAGATTTTCGGAGACAAGAATCCTGAAGATTTCGATATGGAGACTATTACTACCATCAACAAGTTCTTTGAGAACAGCCTTAATGTCTCGGAGACTTCCAGACAGCTGTTCATTCACAGGAACACTCTGGTCTACAGGCTTGATAAGCTTCAGAAGAGCACGAATCTGGATCTCAGGGTATTTGAGGATGCGATCACTTTCAAGATTGCTCTGATGGTGGTTAAGTATATGAAGTACATGGAAAGCAAGGAATTTTAAAGGGGACGGATTTTGAAAAAGAGAGGATATATAGAAGATTCCGAAGAGTTAAGGGCAGCAGTGGCGGACCTGCAGGAGAAATCTTCAAAGAATAAAAAAGCTGATGCTGAGTATGCTGAGTCTGATACGGAGGTTTCAGAGGATGAAGCATACCGTGATGATGAGGATGCCGAGTATTACGATGATGACGAATACTACGAGGAAGAAGCGGCTGAGGCAGAAGCTGAGGCTGATGATGAGTACTACGATGAGGATGAGGAAGCTCATCACAGGAGACTGAAGCCCAGCGAGACCTTTGAAAAGACCCTCAGGGATACAAATCCCATGAGTGATGTGGCAAAGGCTGTTGCTGAGAGCGAGAAGAAATCAAAGGAATACAAGCGCCAGAAAAAGCAGGAGTTTGAAGAGGCAAAGAGCAAAACCAAACGCCACGACAAAAAGAAGAAAGGCTCGAAGGCTGACGATGCCGTAATATGTCTTGAGCATGTCACGAAGTATTACGAGCATAAGCCTGCGCCTGCTCTTAATGATGTAAATATCAAGATCAAAAAAGGTGAGTTCGTGTTTATAGTAGGTGAAAGCGGATCAGGTAAATCCACCCTGATACGTCTCCTTTTGCGTGAGCTTAAGCCCAGCAGCGGAACGGTTACGGTCAACGGTTTCCAGCTTGACAGGATGAACAGGTGGAAGGTGCCGAAGCTCCGCAGGAGCATGGGGGTGGTGTTTCAGGACTTCAGGCTTTTAAAGGACCGCAATGTTTATGACAATGTGGCTTTTGCCCAGAGGATAGTTGAAGCCTCCCCCAGGGAGATGAAGAAGAATGTTCCTGAGATACTGGGGAAGGTTGGCCTTGCAGGCAAGTACCGCGCAAAGACGGATGAGCTTTCCGGCGGTGAGCAGCAGAGAGTGGCTCTTGCAAGGGCTCTTGTAAATAAACCTTCGATCCTTCTTGCGGATGAGCCTACAGGAAATCTGGACCCGAAGAATACTATTGAAATCATGGATCTTCTGGAACAGATCAATAAGGAAGGCACCACGGTGGTAGTGGTTACCCACAATGAAAAGACCGTTAATGATATGCACCACAGGGTAATTACCATCAAGAAAGGTGTTGTTATAAGCGACAGGGAAGAGGGTAACTACGAAGATGAAGATTAGGACTTTATTTTACATAATCAAGCAGGGCGTGGCCAGTACCATAAAGAACAAGTGGTTCACACTCGCTTCCATAGCAACCATATCATCCTGCCTGTTCCTTTTCGGCATAGGTTTTTCACTGATATATAACGTTCAGCACATGGTAAAGACTGCTGAGGAAGGCGTATCCGTAACAGTATTCTTTGATGAAGGGATTTCGGATGAGAGAATAGCCGAGATCGGTAATCTCATTAACGGGCATACTGCCGTCTCCCGGGCGGTGTTTGTATCTGCCGATGAGGCTTGGGAAAGCTTCAAGGGAGAATACCTGGGAGAGTATGCGGACGGCTTTACGGAAAATCCCTTAGCTGATTCCGAAAACTATGAGATCTACCTTAATGATGTGTCGAGACAGGGAGAGCTGGTAAGCTACCTTGAAGGAATAGACGGAGTCCGCAGGGTAAACCGCTCTGAGATTACGGCAAATATGCTCAGCGGTTTCAACAGCCTGCTTACATATGTATCTGTGGGTATCATCGCAGTACTCCTTCTTGTATCGATATTCCTTATATCTAATACGGTTACCATAGGTATATCGGTGAGAAGTGAGGAAATCGCCATTATGAAATATGTGGGCGCGACTGATTTCTTTGTAAGGGCGCCTTTCGTTATAGAAGGTATGCTGATAGGCGCTATCGGTGCAGTGATCCCTTCAGGTATCATCTATATTCTATATGACAGGGTCATACTTTATATGGTTGAAAGATTCCAGAGTATTTCTACTGTACTTAATTTCCTGCCGGTGGATCAGGTATTTTTATATCTTTTCCCTGTCTGCCTTGCGGTGGGTATAGGCATAGGTTTTATTGGAAGCTTTTTCACTGTAAGGAAGCATCTGAGGGTGTAGTTTGAAAAAGAAACTTTTCTGGATAATCGCATATTCATTTCTGGTAGGCGGAATGGTCTTTTGCTCCGGCATTTCTTCTCTTGCGGACAAGGATGACAGCGACGACCGTACAGTCAGCGAACTTCAGCAGAGCATAAATGATAAGGAAAGCAAGATAAACAATCTGGAAAGCCAGAAGGCAGAACTTGCGGCAGGCAGGTCTGATATTCAGAAGGTGGTAAATAACCTTCGCAGCCAGAAGAATGAAATGTCTGCGTATGTTACCCAGCTGGATGCTGAGGTGACGGAGCTTCAGAACAGCATTGATGACCTGAATTCACAGTGTGAGACGAAGGAGCTGGAGATAGCTGAAGCGGAAAAAGAGCTGGCTGAAGCAGAGCAGGTTGCTGATGATCAGTACGAAGCCATGAAAAAGCGCATACAGTTCATGTATGAGCGTGGGGACAGCTTTGTGATAGAAATGCTTGTGAGTGCTGATTCCTTCGGTGATATGCTGAATAAGGCAGAGTATATCGAGGATCTTTCAGTATATGACAGAAGGATGCTGGATGAATACAGGCTGGTTATAAAAAATGTGGAGCTCAGCAAGGAAGTTCTTGAGGAAGAAAAGGAAGTCCTTGAGGAAACAAAGCAGGCGGCTGAAGCAAAGCAGGACGACCTGAACGTACTGATAGATGAAAAGGAGCAGCAGATCACAGCTTTCAATTCCGATATTGCTACCAATGAAGCAGCAATAGCCGAATATGATGCTGAGATTGCTGAACAGAATTCCATTATAAAGGCCCTTGAAGCTCAGGTGGCAGCAGAAAAGCAGGCCATGGAAGAAGCTAATAAAAAGACTTATTATACAGGCGGTGCATTTACCTGGCCTGCACCTTCCTATACAAGGATCTCATCGGAGTTTGGCTGGAGAGTACATCCGACCCTTGGCGTAAATAAGTTCCATAACGGGCTGGATATGGCAGCACCGGGGGGCTCCCCTATACTAGCGGCCTGCGACGGAAAGGTTGTGGCGGCAGGATACTCCTCCAGCATGGGCAATTACATAATGATAGATCATGGGGACGGCCTGATGACTATCTATATGCATGCATCTGCATTGTATGTTTCAAAAGGTGCGGAAGTTACAAGGGGACAGAAGATTGCGGCTGTTGGTACCACCGGAAGGTCTACGGGAAATCACCTGCATTTCGGTGTTCGGCTTAACGGTGAATATGTAAGTCCCTGGAATTATCTATGATGCAAATCTGTGCATAAAGATGTATAATAGTTTCTGCCGCTATGAACGGCTGTATGTTTTGATAAATCTGATTTCACTATAGGCAGGAAAAATACAATGGATAATAATAACGAAGCAGAGCTTCAGCAAAAAGAAAAAAACGGTGGATTCTGGACTGGCTTTTTAACAGCCAGTGTTATTTTTCTGTTCATAGCATGCGTGGCTTTAAGCATAAGCGTATTCATAAGAAAGGCCGGCGGGTCGCCTGAACCTTCTGCGACAGGCTCGGTTTCTGATGACGGTTTCGTCACCGAATCCCGGGAGACACTTGATAAGTTAAACGAGATAGAAGGATATATTGACAAGTCCTTTATTGACAGTGTCAGCAATGACACCTTGAGCGAGGGCCTTTACAGGGGAATGGTAGAAGCCCTTGATGATCCTTATGCCACATACTATACGCCTGAAGAATGGGTAAAAATGCAGGAAGATACCACCGGTGTGTATTACGGCATAGGCGCATATCTTACTCTTGATGAAAAGTATATGTATCCGAGAATAACTGGTGTAATTCCCGGATCCGGTGCTGAGGCAGCCGGGATAAAAGAAAACGACTACATCATGGAAGTTGAAGGCGAGGATATATATGAACAGGACCTTGAATCCGTAGTCGCAAGGATCCGCGGCGATGAGGGGACCAGTGTGCATCTGACTATAGCAAGAGGCGAAGAAGGTGCAAGGGATCTGCTTGAATTTGATGTCGAGCGGCACAGGGTGGAGAACCCTACCGTGGAATGGGAAATGCTGGAAGATGATATCGGATATATCGCTATTGCAAGATTTGAGGCGGTGACTGTTGACCAGTTTGCAGAGGCTCTTGCGGAAGTAAAGGGCAAGGGGGCCAAGGGAATCATACTTGATCTAAGGAGCAATCCCGGAGGATCCCTTCCTGCGGCAGTGTCCATTGCGGGCATGATGCTTCCCAAGGGAACTGTCGTATATACTCTGGACAGATATGGAAACAGACAGGATTTCACTTCAAGCGGTAACAATGAGCTTCAGATTCCCATGGTTGTGCTGGTAAACGGAAACAGTGCCAGCGCTTCCGAGATACTTGCCGGTGCCATTAAGGATTACAATAAGGGCACGCTGGTTGGTACTACTACTTTCGGGAAAGGCATAGTGCAGCAGATATTCGAGCTGGAGGATGAATCAGCACTGAAGATTACTGTGAGCCACTACTATACCCCTAACGGAAATGACATACACGGAGTAGGCATAGCTCCGGATGTCGAGGTGGAATTCGACTGGGATGAATATGAAAAAAACGAGACTGACAACCAGCGTGAAAAGGCAATAGAAGTTCTGAAGGATATGATGAAGTAAATTGCAGCAGAGATGCTGTTAAAAAATAAGTAAAGGAAGACGGTATTATGCCGCAGCACGAAAGGAGTATTATGAGCAAGAGTTTTGAAGATTTACTTTCAAGGGTAAATGCATGCGCCACAAAGAAGCTTGCTGTTGCAGTAGCACAGGACAAGGCTGTTCTGGAGGCAGTAAAGGTAGCCAAGGAAAGAAAGATCGCCGATGCGATACTTGTGGGTGATGAGGAAGAGATAAAGAAGATCGGTGCTGAGCTTGGCATGGATATGTCAGAGTACCGCATAATAGATGAAAAGGATATTACAGAGGCATCACTTAAGGCAGTTAAGCTTGTACATGACGGTGAGGCAGATATGTATATGAAGGGCCTGCTTCCTACGGGAACATTCCTTAAGAGCGTGCTCAACAAAGAAGTTGGCTTACGTACAGGCAAGCCCCTTTCACATGTCTGTGTTTTTGAAATCCCTGGCTTTGACAGGCTCCTGTTCCTTACGGACGTTGCATTTATGCCTTATCCCACAGTGGAAGAGAAAAAGTGCATGATTGACTATACCGTAGAAGTTGCAAATGCCTGCGGTGTTGAGATGCCCAAGGTTGCCTGCCTTGCAGCCCTCGAGACAGTAAATGAGAAGATGCCCGTATGTGTGGATTCCGCAAAGCTTACCGAGATGAACATAAACGGTGAGATCAAAGGCTGCATAGTTGACGGACCTCTTTCCATGGATATAGCTCTTTACAAAGAAGCTGCAGAGGAAAAGGGCGCACTTGACAGAAGAGTTGCCGGAGATGCAGATATACTGGTTTTCCCGGATATCCATGCCGGAAACCTGGTATACAAGAGCATAGTACATATGGTACCCTGCAAGAACGGAAATATCTTAACCGGTACAAAGGCTCCGGTTATCCTTACATCCCGTTCCGACAGCGTTGAGGTAAAGGTTAATTCCATTGCCCTTGCCGCTGTTGTTGCAGAGCAGCTTAATAAATAAAAAGGAGGCTAACGATGGCAAAGTTACTTGTAATCAATCCCGGTTCCACATCCACCAAGATCGGTGTATTTGAGGATGAAAAGCTCTTATTCGAAGAGACTTTAAGACATAGCACAGAAGAGATCACACAGTATGGATCTATTTTCGAGCAGAAGGATTTCAGGAAGAACATTATCCTTGATTTCCTTGCTTCAAAGGATCTTAAGCCTGCTGATTTTGATGCTTTCGTCGGAAGAGGCGGAATGCTTAAGCCTATAACCGGCGGCACATATCCCGTGACTGATGACCTGCTTGAGGATCTCAAGATCGGAAAGACCGGCCAGCATGCATCAAACTTGGGCGGAATACTTGCAAGGGAGATCGGTGATGAAGTAGGCAAGCCTTCCTTTATAGTTGATCCTGTGGTTGTTGATGAGATGCAGCCTCTTGCAAGGTACTCGGGTCTTCCTGAGCTTCCCCGCAGATCTGTGTTCCATGCGCTCAACCAGAAGGCTGTTGCCAAGAGATATGCAAAGGAAAACGGCAGGAAGTATGATGAGCTGAGACTTATCGTTGTACATATGGGCGGCGGCGTATCGGTAGGTGCCCACTTAAACGGAAGAGTTGTGGATATCTTCAATGCACTTGACGGTGACGGCGCATTCTCACCCGAGAGAGCCGGCGCAGTACCTCCCGGAGATCTTGTAAAGCTCTGCTTCTCAGGAAAGTACACTGAGCAGGAGATTTATAAGAAGCTCGTTGGCGGCGGCGGTTTCAATGCATACATGGGAACAAACGATGCCCGTATAGTAGAGGGCAAGTGTGCTGAAGGCGATAAGGAAGCTATTGAGCTTTATGATGCTTTTGTATACCAGGTATGCAAGAATGTGGGTTCACAGGCAACCGTTCTTGAAGGCAAGGTTGACCAGATCATCCTTACCGGCGGTATTGCATACTCAAAGCTTGCCGTATCCAAGATAAAGGAGCGTGTAGAATGGATCGCTCCCGTTACCGTATATCCCGGAGAGGATGAGCTTTTGGCTCTTGCCCAGGGTGCACTCCGCGTGATGAACGGCGAAGAGGAAGCAATGAAGTACTGAGAAAAATTAAGTGGTCGATCATGACCGTAAGGATAGGGAAGATGCGGAAAAGCATCTTCCCTATTGCTTTGTTGAATACCTATGGAACATTGCAGAACCTCTCAGATTTTGCTATAATAAAGCGTTTAGTGCATTATTAATGCTTTATTCGAAAGGAAAGAGATATGAACATTCTTGAAAAAGTTTTCGGTACTCATAGTGAACATGAGCTGAAAAGGATATATCCGATAGTAGATAAGATCGAAAGCTACAGGGACAGCATGATGGCCTTAAGTGATGAGGAACTTCGTGCTAAGACTGATGAATTTAAAAAGCGTCTCTCGGAGGGGGCAACCCTTGATGACCTGCTTCCCGAGGCCTATGCCGTAGTAAGGGAGGCCGGAAGAAGAGTAAGGGAAATGGAACACTACCGTGTGCAGCTTATCGGCGGTATCGTCCTTCACCAGGGCAGGATCGCGGAGATGCGTACCGGTGAAGGTAAGACCCTTGTGGCAACTCTTCCGTCCTATCTGAATGCGCTTGAAGGCAAGGGCGTCTGTGTTGTAACGGTAAACGAATACCTGGCAAAGCGTGACGCTGAGTGGATGGGCGAAATACACAAGTTCTTAGGCCTTACAGTTGGCTACGTGACCCACGATATGAAGAGTGAGGAACGCCGTGCAATGTATGAATGTGATATCACATATATCACCAACAATGAGCTCGGTTTTGACTACCTCCGTGACAATATGGTCATATATAAGGAACAGCTGGTACAGAGAGGCCTTCATTATGCCATAATCGATGAGGTGGATTCCATCCTTATCGATGAAGCACGTACGCCTCTTATCATATCCGGTCAGAGCGGAAAGGCTACCAAGCTTTACGAAGTCTGCGACGTGCTTGCAAAGCAGATGAAGCGCGGTGATGATGAGGAAATGATATACAAGCTGGATGCCGTAATGGATTCCATGATGCATACTGACAGCCAGCCTGAGGAGACCGGCGACTTTATCCTTAATGAGAAGGACAAGCTGGTGAATCTTACCGAGCGCGGTGTTGCAAGGGTAGAGAAATTCTTCCATATCGAAAACCTTGCGGACTCAGAAAACAGTGAGATCCAGCATGGTATTATACTGGCCCTGCGTGCAAACTACCTGATGTTCAAGGATCAGGATTATATCGTAAAGGATGACCAGGTTGTTATCGTTGATGCCTTTACCGGACGACTGATGCCGGGACGCCGTTTCTCGGACGGTCTGCACCAGGCAATAGAGGCAAAGGAGCATGTTAAGGTAAAGCGTGAGTCCATGACTCTTGCTACCATTACTTTCCAGAACTTCTTCAACAAGTTTGAGAAGAAGGCCGGCATGACCGGTACTGCTATGACAGAGGAACAGGAATTCCGTGATATATACGGAATGGATGTTATCGCTATTCCTACAAACAAGCCTGTTGCCCGTGTGGATGAAGAGGACTGCGTATACTGCACCAGGAAGGAAAAACTTCATGAGATCGTTGAACGTGTAAAGGAAGTCCATGCAACAGGACAGCCCATACTTGTAGGTACTGTAAATATTGATGCATCGGAAGAACTGAGCAGACTGCTCACTAAGGAAGGCATAAAGCATAACGTGCTGAATGCGAAGTTCCATGAGCAGGAAGCTGAGATAGTCGCTGATGCAGGTATCCACGGATATGTTACTATCGCAACCAATATGGCAGGCCGTGGTACGGATATCAAGCTGGATGACGAGGCGAGAGAAGCCGGCGGTCTGCTTATCCTCGGAACAGAGCGACATGAGTCCAGACGTATTGATAACCAGCTGAGAGGTCGTTCCGGACGTCAGGGCGATCCAGGACGATCTGTTTTCTATATCTCACTTGAAGATGACCTGATGAGACTCTTCGGTTCAGAGAGACTTATAAATGTATTCAACTCATTAGGCGTTCCTGAGAATCAGCGTATAGAGCATAAGATGCTTTCCGGAGCAATCGAGAAGGCACAGACCAGGATCGAGAACAACAACTTCGGACGCAGAAAAACGGTACTCCAGTACGACCAGGTAATGAATGAGCAGCGTGAGATAATCTATGCAGAGCGCAGGCGGGTGCTTAACGGAGAAAGCATGCGTGATGTTATCTACAAGATGATACAGGATATCGTTGAGGAAGCAGTGGAGACAGTTATCGGCGAGGAGAACAATGCGGAGAACTGGGATCTTAAGGAGCTGAATGAACTTCTGCTTCCGCTGGTTCCGCTTCAGCCCATCACTGCTGACCGTATTGAAAAGAAAAAGAACAGCGTGGTCCAGCAGCTTAAGGAAGAGGCGGTGAAGCTTTATGAGGCTAAGGAAGCTGAGTTCCCTGAGCCTGAAATGATCCGTGAGGCTGAGCGTGTAATCCTGCTTAAATCCATCGATAAGAAGTGGATGAACCACATTGACGATATGGATCAGCTGGAGAAGGCGTCCGGTCTGTCCGGCATGGGTCAGCAGGATCCTCTCGCTGAATACAAGAAGAGTGCTTTTGAAATGTTCAATGCCATGGAGCAGGCCATAAAGGAAGAAACTGTCCGCATCCTCTTCAGGATAAGGCTTGAGAAGAAGGTAGAGCGTGAGCAGGTGGCTAAGGTGACAGGAACCAACAAGGATGAGAGCACCACAAAGACTCCTGTGAAGCGTGCTGCAGTTAAGATATATCCCAATGCACCCTGTCCCTGTGGAAGCGGCAGGAAGGTTAAGGAGTGCCATCCTGAGTATCTTAAAAAACAGTAGCTTTGAATTCGTAGAATAAAGGAGCTGTCGTTTTGGAGATTTAGGATAATAAGGAGCATATTATGGTTGAACTTGACCAGATGAAAATAGAATTACAGCAGTACAAGGAACCCCTTGCAGAAGTAAGGGATTCTCTTGATATTCCTTCTAAGAAAAAGCGTATTGAAGAGCTGGATATGGATATGGCATCACCTGATTTCTGGAATAATCCGGATCGTGCCAACAAGCTCTCAAAGGAAGCCAAGAATCTCAAGGATACCGTGGAGGAATGCGAGGCCATGGAGCAGGCATATGAGGACATAGAAGTTCTTATAGCCATGGGCAATGAGGAAAATGATGCTTCAATGATAGATGAGGTAAGGAGCGAGCTGGATTCGCTGATAGAGCGGCTGGAGACCATGAGGCTCAAGACCCTTCTTACCGGACCTTACGATTCTAATAATGCAATCTTAAGCCTTAATGCGGGCGCCGGCGGCACAGAGAGCTGCGACTGGTGCGGTATGCTTTACCGTATGTACATGCGCTGGGCTGAGAGAAAAGGATTTACATTTGAAGAGCTCACAATGGTTGAAGGCGATGAAGCAGGCGTCAAGTCTGCGGATTTCCAGATAAGCGGCGAGAATGCTTACGGATATCTTAAGAGCGAGCAGGGGGTTCACCGCCTCGTGCGTATCTCACCTTTCAATGCTCAGGGAAAGAGGCAGACATCCTTCGTGTCTCTGGATGTACTTCCGGAGCTTAAGGATGATTCCGAGATAGAGATAAAGAATGATGATATCAGGATAGATACGTACCGAAGCAGCGGAGCCGGCGGACAGCATATCAACAAGACCTCATCCGCTATACGTATCACTCATTTCCCTACGGGCATAGTAGTAACCTGCCAGAATGAGCGCTCACAGTTCCAGAACAAGGATAAGGCTATGGAGATCCTTAGAGGCAAGCTTCTCCAGCGCAAGCAGATGGAGGATGAAGCCAAGCTTAAGGGCATACAGGGTGACCTGAAGGCAATAGGATGGGGCAGCCAGATCCGTTCCTACGTGCTTCAGCCGTATCAGATGGTAAAGGATCACAGGACCGGCGAGGAAACCGGGAATCCGGATGCAGTGCTTGACGGCGATATAGACAGATTCATTAATGCATACCTTAAGAATGCCAGCCAGGGAACCTTAAGAAGCGATGATTCAGGGGAGGACATGTGATAGATCGATTCGGGGATTCCGTTCAATGCCGGATAAACAATAATAAAAGACCTGCTTTTAAAAGCGGGTCTTTTTACATTGTAACATAGGGATTTTATTCCCGGCTCGATTGTTAAAATTTTCCGGGAGAAACTTATCCTGCGGATTTCGCGTCTGTGAGATTCAGATGGAAACATGCATAGGAGGCATTCATATACGGGGTTACCCAGATCATGCCAAGACCTAAAGTGAGTATGCTGAGAAGGATCAGCGGAATGAAGCTCAGCTGAATGCCTACTAATTTAAGCTTCTGGCCTTTCATGAGCCAGAATGACATCCTGATGCAGTCGCCTACACCTTTGTCGGGAAGGTCAAGAAGCACATAATAAAGCTGCGAAAAGGGCAGCCATATGATGTAGTATATCAGCATTCCGGCCAGACGTACCACCAGCGAGATGGTTGCCAGAGTGGTATCGTTGCTTCTTAAGGATAACAGTGCCAGCACGTCTGCAGGAAAAGTGAATACAAACTGGAGTGCGGCTAAGAGCAGTGCGCTCAGTACCACCCGGTTGTCTCTCAGCCCGCCGAAAAGATCCGCCATTCCGTAGTTCATCCGGCAGCAGAGCTTTAAGTACATCCGGCTGAGTCCGAAAAGCAGAACCTGTATGAGCACATAGGAAAAGAAAGTAAGTGCTCCGGTAAGTATTATCATTCCTGTTCCCGTGCCCGGGATTGCGCTCCATACGGTGGATATTCCCCATGAAAAAAAGAGGAAAAGAAACTGCACTGATATGACTCTTACATAATTGCCCAGCAGGTATTCCCTTGCGCTGGCTTTGATTTCTGAATTCTTTTTTATCTGTCCCATAGTAAGTCTATAAGTAATGGCTTCTGCTTAAACAGCGAAGTCAATATTATTTCCTTTAGTGGCCTCTGCCTCGAAAGCCTTTTTGTTGGATCCGTAAGCGTTGTCTTTTGGGTACTTGATCATAGTGGAAGTGGTTCCGCCGGAAACATACCTGCGGCCGCATTCGGGGCAGGTGGCATAGTGGATGGCGACGCTTGCATGCAGGACTTTGCCGCCAGCCTGCTCAGCTTTGTCGTACGCATTGGCAACATGCTCCTGCTCGTGTCCACGGACCCTTGCATATACAGCATTTGGATTGATCTTGGCAGCAGACTTGAAGGATACATTTTCATCTGAACCGTCAACGTACTTCCTGTTTTTGCACGTCTGACATTCACCCTTTTTTGCAGATTTCGCAATGGGGTCGTCGCTGCTCTTCTGTACATCGGCATCTTCACGGACAAAATCGCCGCTTTTAACTTCACCTGTAGCCTTTTCGGCAGGTGTGGCAGGCCTGTATGTAACTGTGTAGGCGGCAGTCGGATCAAATCCGCCGATAGCGCCTATGGCCCCTGTAATCATAAATAGTCCTCTTAATATTTTAGATTGCCGTTTGTATCCAGCAGGAATTCCGGTATTTCACCGGTCTCGCTGTAGTGCTCCATTCCCTCAAAGTACTCGTCGTAAGTCACCCCGTAGGTGGCTATGAAAGCTTCATCAATGATCTTCGCTGCATCCGGGTTGGCTATAAAATTGTAGAGCACAAATGCAGTGATGATCGTACCCATTATCATGCTGAATGCGGCTGTAACAACAGATGACCTAGCGAGCTTGCTCATATAGAGGTCGCTTCCCTTGGAAAGCACTGCAAATATAATGGACAGGCTTCCGAAGAACAGAGGGAATACACCGGTCATTATCGAGAACAGTGCAAGAAGCCCGCAGGCCGCTGCTGCTACATTAAAAAAATTAAGCTTTATCACCCGGGCCGGAAATTCCCTGTTTGTATTGTTTATTCCGTCATTCATAATTGATCGCTACTCTTCCTAATTATATGCAAATTATAACACATCCGTGGCAAAACCGCAAATGCGGGAATGGTTGATAAATTCTTTTATTTATGATAATTTATAGGACATGGATTTGGATTATCTGAGTGAATTTGATACGGACAATAAGGGCAAAGATTCCAAGGGAACCGGCGGAAACGGTGACGGAAAGAAAAGCGCACCGGAAAGAAAGGGCGGTAGAAGAAGGAAGCCGCTGATCACTATCTGCAATCTGCTGGGCTTTGCAGTTATCACGCTGGCGATACTTACAGCAGTGGCTTTTATCGGCAAGAAAAAGAGTGACGAGCGGGCAGCGAAGGCTGAGGCTGAGCTTGCTGCGCTGCAGGAAGAGTATGCCGGGATAGATGTTGATTCGATGGTGAATGATGCCAGACTGGAAGGTTATGAGGCGGGCCGGCAGGATGTAAAAGAATCCATCCGGATCGAGCTTACGGAAAAGGGGTCATCCATAAATGACGTGATAAGGAAGCTCTATCCGGAATATCTGATATTCATGTCAGGCGGAGGATATCATTTCGTCCCCGTAGATGAGTCAATACCCAGGAACAACTATTCACACAGCGATTTTGCAGTGTCTGATAACGGCATGATGGAATATGTGGGGGATTCAGAAGTTAAGATTGCCCACGTGATCGATGTTTCAAAACACCAGGGTGTCGTGGACTGGCAGGAGGTGGCTGATGCCGGAGTTGAGTATGCCATGATAAGGGTAGGCTTCAGGGGATACGGCAGCGGTGCCATCGTAACGGATGACTATTTCGAGGATAATATCCAGGGAGCCCTTAAGGCCGGAATTAAGGTTGGAGTGTATTTCTACACACAGGCTATTGATAATGATGAGGGCCGTGAGGAGGCAGAGTTTGTCCTTGATGCCATAAGCCCCTACAAGATAGACCTGCCGGTAGCCATAGACGTGGAGCGTCCGGATGACAGCACGGCCAGGGGCAACCAGATATCCAGGGAAGTCAGGACAGAGGCCGTAAAGACTTTCTGTGAATGCATAGAGGAAGCCGGCTACGAACCTATGATATACGGCGGAACGAATACTTTTGCCGAGATGCTGGATATAAGGGAAGTATATATGTATCCCGTCTGGTATGCTTTTTACAATAACTATATGTATTATCCATATCCCGTGCGTATGTGGCAGTACAGTACGGATGGAGCAGTGCCCGGCATAAAGGTCAATGTGGATATGAATGTCTGGATGACAGAGCCTGAGGCTGATGAAGGCTGAAAAATGACTGTTGGAAGCAAGAAGAGTCTGCATTTGCAAGCAGGCTCTTTTTTTGGTATTATGTTATATTGTTATATTATGCCCGAATTATGTTTTGGCACAGAGAAATGATGATCGATATGGCTGAGGATATGGATACAGAGGAAAAGAAGGAAGAACAGGAAAATACTGAAAAGTCTGCAAGTCCGAGTGAGCTTCGGTTTACCGTAAACATGACGAGCAGGGTGCTTTATGATTTCCTGATCTACCATGCATATACAAAGGTTTCAGGGATACTGTCGGTCTGCTTTGGCGTGGCGGGAGTGATATTCTATTTCCGCTTTGGGGAGATAATGTACCTTGCATTGGGAGTACTGCTGATACTGTACCTGCCGGTCAACCTGTGGTACAGGTCAAAGGTGCAGATGATGAATCCGGTGTTCAAAAAGCCCATAACCTACGACATAAGTGCAGACGGGATATCGGTATTCCAGGATGGGGAGAGCGGACAGGTGAGCTGGGACCAGTGTACCAAAGCTGTTTCCACCAAACAGAGCATAATAGTCTATACCGGCAAACTGAATGCTTCGATATTTCCGAGAAAAGAGCTGGGAGATGATCTGCCGGCGCTTATGGCTCTCATCGGAAAATATATGGAGCCTAAGAAAGTAAAGATAAGATTTTAAAGACAGGCGTAGTGAAATGAGCGAAGAGATAATAGAAACATTCAGTCCGGAGGAAACTTTTGGTATCGGGGTCAGGCTGGGGCAGAATGCAGAGCCCGGTGATGTTATAACCCTTTACGCAGATATGGGCTGCGGAAAAACAGTGTTAGCCCAGGGGATAGCTAAGGGACTGGGGATAGCGGAATATGTCAATTCTCCGACATTCACCATAGTGCAGGTATACGAAGGCGGGCGGCTGCCGTTTTACCATTTTGATGTTTACCGCATAGAGGATCCGGAGGAAATGCAGGAAGTTGGATTTGACGACTATATCTTCGGACGGGGTGTGTGCATGATAGAGTGGGCGGAACTCATTGAAGATATCCTGCCGGAAAATGCGAAACGGATCACAATGGAAAAGGATACGGACAAAGGTGATAACTATCGCATTATAAAAATAAATACAGATTAAATAATCACAGAGGCATATATGAACCTTATTGCAATTGATTCAAGCGGTATGACGGCAACGGTGTCGCTGATGCGGGACGGAGTCCTGGCTGGCACGTATACCAACTGCCATAAAAAAACACATTCGGAAACGCTTCTGCCAATGCTGGAAGAACTGGGCAGGATGACAGAGTATGATAACAGCAAGGCTGAAGCCATAGCGGTGGCGGCAGGCCCGGGATCTTTTACCGGACTGCGCATAGGCGCTGCCCTGGCAAAGGGGATGGCTGAAGCCCTGGGAATACCGGTCATAGCAGTACCTACGCTGGAAGCAATGGCCTATCAGTTTTACGGCGCAGGCGATTTTATCTGTCCTATGATGGATGCAAGGCGGAACCAGGTTTACAGCGGTATCTACAGTTTTGAGTATGACGGGCCGGACATGGCCTGCCGGCTGAAGGAACACAAACCTCAGGATGCCCTTGATGTGGCGGAGCAGTGCAGGGCTGCAGATGAAATTGCAAAAGAAAGTTTAAAGAGGGTTATATTTTTGGGTGACGGTATTCCCGTATACAGGGACATCATATGTGAGAATATGAAGTCAGAGATAATATTCGCACCGGCCCATAGGAACGCACAGGATGCTGCCTGCCTGGCAGCGCTTGCTGAAGAATATTACAGGGCAGGGAAGATCACCCCTGCAGAGGATTTTGCGCCTGAGTACTTAAGGGTATCCCAGGCCGAGAGGGTGAGAAGGGAACAGAATGGAGACTGAGATCCGCCCTATGTCAGAAAATGACCTGGAAGCTTCTGCAGAACTGGAAGCCATGTGTTTTTCAACACCCTGGAGCCTTCAGGCTTTTAAGGACAGCCTGGATAAACCGGATATATATCTTTTCCGTGTGGCTTATCTGGGGGATGAACTGGTTGCCCAGGCAGGTCTCATAATGAGTTTTGATGAGGCGGATGTGGTAAATGTTGCGGTAAAGCCGGAATACAGAAAGCGGGGCATAGCGTCCGGGCTTCTTAACGAACTGATGAGGGCAGGCAGTGAGAGAGGAGTAAAGGATTACACCCTGGAGGTAAGGGCCGGAAATCATGGGGCCATTGCGCTGTATGAAAACCTCGGATTTAAGACCGAAGGGATCAGGAAGGATTTTTACAGGGAACCTGTGGAGGATGCCCTGATAATGTGGAAACGGAGTTAATATGCTTGATATTTGTTTGCTTGGAACCGGAGGGATGATGCCTCTTCCCAAGAGGTTTCTTACATCCCTTGCAGCCAGGTGCAACGGCACGACAATACTTATAGACTGTGGCGAAGGTACCCAGATCGCAATGGCGAAAAAAGGGCTTAGCGCTAACCCCATAGGGATCATGTGCTTTACCCATTACCATGCAGATCATATTAGCGGCCTGCCGGGGATGCTTCTGAATATGGCCAATTCGGAACGAACAGAGGATGTGCTGATGATAGGGCCGAAGGGACTTGAAAGGGTGGTAAATTCCCT
Source organism: Lachnospiraceae bacterium (assembly GCA_024689605.1). The sequence goes on along the minus strand of JAILDD010000122.1, from coordinate 15,924 downwards.
CAGGGTAATAGCAAAGGAACTGCCCTTTAAGATAAGGTTCCACGAGTTGAGCGGCCCGGAGGAAAGGATAGATATTCCCGGGGGCTACATACAGGCTTTTAAGGTTAACCACAACGTGGTCTGTTACGGATACAGCATAGTGCTTGAGCGAAAGGGACGCTTTGATGCAGACGCGGCAAAATCCTTAGGCATACCCCTGCAGTACTGGAACCGTCTGCAGCACGGACAGACCATAAGCGAGGAAGACAGGGTTTATACCCCGGATATGGTTATGGGACCGGAGCGGAAGGGAATAAAAGTAACCTATGCAACGGATACCAGGCCTACGGAATCAATAGTACGGAATGCAGCGGATGCTGACGTATTCATATGCGAAGGCATGTACGGCGAGGATGAAAAGCAGGAGTCCGCAAAGAGCAAGAAGCATATGACATTCAGGGAGGCTGCGGAACTTGCGGCTAAGGCCCATCCAAAGGAAATGTGGCTTACTCATTACAGTCCGGCACTTATAAATCCGGAACCCTTCATGAAAATGGTCAGGGGGATATTTCCAAATGCCCATGCAGCAAGGGACGGAAGGAGTGTCGAGCTGATGTTTGAGGATGAGGAATAAAAGATATAAAGGCGAGGTAGATCATCAATGCAGCAGGAAGAAAAGACAGCTATACTTGATAAGCTTGTCAATCAGATGAATAAAAATTATGAGGAAATAGAGCTTCTTAATGCCCTGGGACGCCACAGGCTTCCGGACAGGGACAGGATAATCGTGATAGTGAAGGCTATACGCAAGCTCATGTTCCCCGGATATTTTGGTCAGGTGGCTTTTGAAAAGACCACGACCCATTATTTTGCCGGCGAGATGCTTAGTTCCATCATAGAGGAGCTGACCAAGCAGATCGTGATCGCACTCAGCTACGACCGGGCTGAATACAGCGAATCAAGCGATATACGTGAGAAGGCGGAAAAGATCAGCTATGAATTTGCAGAGTGCTTTCCTGAGATACAGAGGGTGCTGCTTACTGATATCCAGGCGGCCTATGACGGTGATCCCGCATCCCTCAGCAAAGAAGCAATCATTTTTTCATATCCCTGCTTCAATGCAATATTTATATACAGGATCGCTCATGAGCTTTACCTCAGGGATGTGCCCTTCATACCCCGTATCATGACTGAGTATGCCCATTCAAGGACGGGAATAGATATCAACCCCGGTGCCACCATCGGTGAGTATTTCTTTATCGATCACGGAACCGGTGTGGTAATAGGTGAGACCACTGTGATCGGCAATAATGTAAAGCTTTACCAGGGCGTTACGCTGGGAGCGCTTTCCACCAGGGAGGGTCAGCTCTTGCAGGGGGTAAAGAGGCATCCTACCATCTGCGACAATGTGACTATTTATTCAAATGCTTCCGTTCTTGGCGGAGATACCGTGATCGGAGCAAATTCGACTATTGGTGGTAGTGCTTTCATAACGGAGCCGGTTCCGCCTAATACAAGGGTAAGCGTCAAGAGCCCGGAGCTTAAGATAAGGGAAGCAAATAATTAATTAGCGAAAGGTCATTACTAACTGATTTGTCTGGTAAGGGAAAGAAAAACATAATAAAGACGGTCATTATAATGATCATCGTGGCTGCGGCTCTTATCGGCGGCTATGTTTTCATGACTTCCCAGCGGGGCAAAGAAAGGGAGCAGTCTCTGGAAACAGAAACTGCGAAGGAAATGACAGCTGTGCAGAAGATCATAGCCGAAGCACCCTACAAGGAGTATCCGGCCACACCTGTGCAGGTAGTCAAATACTACAACGAGATAACAAAGTGTTTCTATAATGAGAAATACAGCGACCAGGAGCTTACAAGTCTTTCAATGCTTTCAAGGACTCTTTTCGACCAGGAGCTTAAGGACCAGCAGAGCGACGTGGATTATCTGGTGGCGCTGCAGGCTGATATAGAAGTTTTTAAGGCATCTAATATTACGATTTATGACAGTGTGGTATCGCCGTCTACGGAGGTGGAGTATTTCACCCATGACGGGTACGATTGTGCCAGGCTGTATTCCACATACACCCTCAAGTCAGGAACAGTATACCAGAGTACCAAAGAGGTATACATACTGCGTAAGGATGAGGATGGAAGATGGAAGATACTGGGCTTTGATATGGTAAAAAGGGACGGTACACAATAAATGAAGGATATAAAGATACTGGCAATTGAATCTTCCTGTGACGAGACAGCGGCCTCCGTTGTACTGAACGGAAGGACTGTCCTGTCCAATGTGATCTCTTCTCAGATCGATATACATACACTCTATGGCGGAGTTGTGCCGGAGATAGCATCAAGAAAGCACACAGAGAGGATAAACAGGGTGGTCAGGGAAAGCCTGGCCCAGGCAGGAATGGAACTTTCTGATGTGGATGCTGTTGCAGTAACCTACGGTCCCGGCCTGGTGGGAGCACTGCTGGTGGGTGTTTCTTTTGCAAAGGGACTTGCCTATGCGGCAGGAAAGCCCCTTATCGCGGTGCATCACATAGAGGGGCATATATCTGCAAATTATATCGACCATCCGGAGTTGGAGCCGCCTTTTCCATGTCTGGTGGTATCGGGAGGACATACCCATCTGGTAAGGGTAAAGGACTATGGTGAATACGAGGTCCTGGGAATGTCCAGGGATGATGCGGCAGGAGAAGCTTTTGACAAAGTGGCCAGGGCCATAGGCCTTGGATATCCAGGAGGTCCCAAGATAGACAAAGTTTCTGATGAAGGTGATCCGGAGGCGATTGCTTTTCCCAGGGCAAAAGTCGGGGATTCCGAATATGATTTTTCTTTCAGCGGATTAAAGAGTGCCGTGCTCAACTATCTGAATTCATGCAATATGCAGGGGATAGAGATAAGCCAGAGTGATGTGGCGGCGTCTTTTCAGAAGGCTGTAGTGGATGTTCTTACTGAGCATGCGATGTTAGCCCTTGATAAAAACGGGGATAAAAAATTTGCCATAGCAGGCGGTGTGGCATCCAACAGGCACCTGCGGGAAGCTATGGAAAAAGAGTGTGCAAAAAGGAATATAGTTTTCTATAGGCCGGCACCCATATACTGCACCGACAATGCGGCAATGATCGGTGCTGCGGCATATTATGAATACCTGAAGGGTAATTTTGCCGGACCTGATCTGAATGCGGTGCCGAATCTGAGGCTGGGACAGAGAGCATGAATATGGAAGAAATAAAATCTGCGGCTGTGATACTTGCAGGCGGTACAGGAAAAAGGATGGGAGGAGATGTTCCGAAACAGTATCTGGAACTCTGCGGGCATCCTTTGCTTTATTATGCCATTGACTGTTTTGAAAAGAGCAGCGTATCAGAGATCGTACTGGTGGTAACCCCGGGTGATGAAGAAAAGGTAAGGAAGGATATAGTTGACAGATACGGTTTTAAAAAGGTGAGCAGCGTAGTGGCCGGCGGAAAAGAGCGCTACAACTCGTCATACAACGGTATACGAGCTATATCAGATGCGGATATATTGCTCATACATGATGCTGCCAGGGCACTTGTTACCGTGGATGTTATAGAGCATACCATAAAAGATGCCTATGAATACGGCGCCTGTGTTGCTGCGGTACCGTCAAAGGATACCATTAAGCTTTCGGATGCGGAGGGCTTCGTTGAAAGTACCATAGACCGTTCAAGGGCGTGGATAATACAGACACCTCAGTCTTTCAGGATTACGCTGATAAAAGCAGCCTACGAACAGGCTGAAAAAGAGGCATCGGATAAAGGCTTAAGCGGATTTTTCACGGATGATGCCATGGTGGCAGAAAGGTATTCAGGACAGAAAGTAAAGATCACCATGGGAAGCTATGAAAACATAAAGGTAACAACACCGGATGACCTGCAGGTAGCGGAAGAAATATTGATTAACCGCAAGAATTAAACCGGAGCCGGTGTGCCGAATCAGGAAAGGTGCGGAAATGGATAATTGTGACCATAGGACTGCTTGCGGTGTTTGCGGTGAGACTGTTTAATGTAGCTATGGGAGTTTAGGAGAACGGTTATTTTATTATTTGGTACCGGGAAAATTATGGAATCAGAAATACAGACAGAAATACAGAACAGTGCTGATAACAGTTTCAAGCTGAGCAAAATACAGGGGGTAATATACCCTGTCCTTTTCATACTTCTGATAACCGCGGCGGGGATCATATTCGGGAATGATTTTCCACCTATGATGCTGTGGTATCTTACGATGCTTGTACTTGGTGCTGCCGCGTATCCCGCAGTGAACAGGCTTTTTAAGGGTTTTTCCGACAGGGGCTGGATCTTTTCCAAGATACTTGGCTGGCTCCTTGCCGGTTATCTGATGTGGTTATTTTCTTCTATCCATCTGATGAAGTTTTCTTTCGCGGCATGTATTGTGGCTGCACTGCTTATGGCTGTACTGCTGGGGGCGGTGCCGGCGGTTTTAAGGCTGAAGGGAAATAAAAAACTTCAGGATGGTGATGATAAGAAGGATGGAAGCGGATTTTTTGAAGCTCTTTTCCCGTACGGGGTTCCCTGTGGTTCCGTGTTGTTTATGGAATTCATATTCCTTCTTTCATTTTTCTTCTTCTGCTATTACCGCTGTTTCAGACCCGAAGCCTTCGGTCAGGAAAAGATGATGGATTATGGTTTCATGAACAGGATGTTCTTTACCGATTATTTCCCGCCTGATGACATGTGGTTTGCAGGGGAAAAGCTGAACTACTATTATTTCGGACAGTATATTTTTACCTATCTTACAAAGCTTTCAGGGAATACCGTGTCCCTTGGATATAACTTTGGCATGGGTACATCCTTTGCAGTGTATTTCACCCTGCCTTTTACCCTGGCTTTTGAGCTCATGGCAGCTTCAGTGAAAAAGGCTGAGAATGTGAATCATAAGGGGTTCCATTGCTATGCTGCAGGATTTGCTGCTGCGGCTGTGTCAGTTTTTTCTGCAAATATGCAGTATGTGATCTACAGCAAGCTGGTTCCGATGGTCAGGGAAATGCTTCAGCTTACAAGGGATTACCAGGAATACTGGTTTGCTGATTCTTCACGCTATATCGGAAGCATCCCTGATGTGGAGGACAAGACTGCAGTCGAATTCGGCTCGTATTCCATGGTGACGGGGGATCTGCATGCCCATGTAGTAAACCAGCTTTATGTCATGACTTTCCTGGGACTTCTTCTCTCATTCATGATAGACGCGCGTAACAGTAAATATGCCGACGATGAGGACAGGATAGACTGGCTGCATGAGCTGCTTGATCCAAGGCTTATCGTATGCGCAGCTTTAATGGGAATATTCTACATGTGCAGTTCCTGGGATGTGGCTATCTACTATGTGGTGGCCGGCTCGATTCTGCTGTCACTCAATATCAGGAAACATAAAAAGATACTGAATGTCATCCTGCTGACTGCAGTTCAGGGTGTGATGTTCGTTCTTGGCGGCCTGATAGTGTCGCTTCCTTTTGTTGTCAGTTTCGTACCTATGGCAAGCGGCGTAGCCTTTACGTCAAAGCATTCAAGGTTTTACCAGCTTGTGGTTATGTGGGGACTGCCCTTTGGCATGTTTGCAGCATTCTTTGCGATGATCCTGAAGAACAGGAAAGGAAAGAGTCTCAGGGCATTTTTAAGGAACCTTCTGCCAGATGAACTCTACCTTATGCTGACCTGTCTGTGCTCAGCAGGACTGGTACTCATTCCTGAAATCATATATCTCAAGGATATCTATGCGGGTTCATATGAACGTTTCAATACCATGTTCAAGCTGACCTACCAGACCAATTCCATGATGGCAGTATTCATGGGATATGTCTTGATACGGTTCATACTTCGGCCGGAGATGAGGGGCCAGAGGAAGTGGGGGATAATAGCACTTCTGCTTACATTGGTGTCATGCACATATTTCTTTGCCTATGCCGACAGGTGGTACGGAAATGTGCTGGATAAAAATGAAAAAGAAGAACTGGAAGCAGATCTTTTCGTAATGCGGGAAGCTGATGAAGACTATTATGCGATGGAGTGGATAAAAGAAAACGTGGCACCCGGAACGATAGTGCTGGAGGCCCGCGGCGATGCGTACACTCTTGATGACAGGGTTTCTGTCTTTGCTGCTACAAGGACTGTGGCCGGATGGCGGACCCATGAGTGGCTGTGGCACAACGACGTGGATCCCATTGACGGACGCAATGAGGATGTGGATGACATTTATACAGCGACATACGGCGATGAAAGTATGGTGCGGGAACTTCTGGATAAATACGGAGTGGAATATATTTTTGCGGGCAGCCGGGAATATGCAAGGTATTCGGGCGAGATAGATACAGCATTCCTCTGCAGCCTGGGTGAAGTGGTATATGAAGGGATCAGCGATTCCGGATTTGAATCCGTATATGTCATTAAAGTAAGATAATGAATCTAATAAAAAAAATGCTGAAACTGAGTCGAACTTATATAGCTGCCTTTTTCATTCCGGCGGTTTTGGTATATGCGGCCTATGCCATTTTTGGCATGTATCCCTTTGGAGAAAAGAGCATACTGGTGCTGGACTTAAACGGTCAGTACATATATTATTTTGAGGCGCTGCGCGCGGCATTTCACGGCGGCGGCTCTGTTTTCTATGACTGGTCCGGCAATCTGTCCGGAGGCTTTATGGGTACGGTGGGTTATTATCTGGCATCACCTTTTTCCATCCTTGCAGTCCTTCTTCCGGAGAAAAATGTTGAGCTTGCGATCCTTCTTATGCAGCTTGGAAAGCTTGGCTGTGCAGGCGTAACATTCAACCACTATGTAAGAAAGTCAAAAAAAGTTTCGGAAGCGGCTTCCCTTATTTTTTCAACGATGTATGCCATGATGGCATACGGTGTCATACAGCTTATGAATCCCATGTGGCTGGACAGCCTGGTGTTTCTGCCTCTTATCTGCCTTGGGGTAGAGATGATTGTTGATGAAGGGGATATGAGATTATACATTCCGTCCCTGGCCCTTATGTGTATATCACAGTTTTATATAGGTTATATGGTCTGCATATTTGTGGCCCTGTATTTCTTTTATTATGTATTCGCAGGCAGTGAGAAAAGGCTTGAGAAAAAGTTTGGAAAAAAAGAATGTATAAAGACTCTGGCACGTATGGGGTGGGGCACTCTTATAGCCATGCTGCTTGCCGCCTTTATGCTGCTTCCTACGGTAAATGCACTGTCCCTGGGAAAATTCAGTTTTACCGCGAATCCTGATTATTCCTTTCGTTTTCAGAGCACTCCGAATACGGAGAGGGCAGCAGACGACTTGGAAGCTGTCAGGGGCTGGCTGTCGGGAAGCCTTCCAGAAAACCTTGCTGACAAGGACATAATAGTCCTGCTTCTTGATATAGTTGACCTGTTTCCGCAGCTTCTGCCGGGCCAGTATGATTCTGTCAATGTATGGGGGAAGCCGGAAATCTACTGCGGCTTCTTTGTGGTGCTGCTGATCCCGTTCTTTTATATGAACAGGGAAATACGCTTTAGGAAAAAAATCGGGGTTTCGGTGCTTATTTCGGCTATGGTCATGTCCATGCTGACAGTTCCTGTGGATATGTGGTGGCACGGGGGACAGTCTCCTAACTGGCTGCCCTTCAGGTACTCATTCCTGCTTTCATTTATTTTCCTGTCCATGGGGGCGGAAGCCTTTGCAACAAGAAACGGTACGGAGAAAAAGCATTTTATTGTGAGCATTATCACTGTGCTGATATTGGATGTGACGGTATTTGCCATCGGCTTTGAACAGATGGCAGACAGGGCAGTGTGGATAGTGGCGGATGTTTCCGTGATATACCTGATCCTTTATTTCTTCCTGCTTTATCCGGGGGAGAAATGGAAAAAGATTAAGCAGACGGCTGCGGTTTTTGCGCTGCTTGCCGCATCTGCAGTTGAGCTTGCCTGGAATGCGCATGACACCATGAAGGATGTGGATGATGAGATAGACTATGCTTATTATGGAACTTATCAGAATTTCATACAGAACAGCAAAGCTGCGGCAGCAGTCCTGAAGGACTATGATGGCGGTTTTTACCGTGCGGAGAAAACATATTTCCGCTTTGTGAATGATAACGATGCCTTAAGGCTCAGGGGTGTTTCACATTCCTCATCCGTGATGAATGCCAGGATACTTAAGTTTCTGGAAGCACTGGGGTATGATACGAAATCCTATTATTCACGGTACGATGGCAATACTGAGATCTCGGATTCGCTGTTAGGCATAAAATATGTGATGGCAAAGGAACACGGTTCCACGGCAAATGAACGGTGTTTAAATCCGGACTACGAAAAACTTGGGCTTAAGTACGAATATGAGGATCACGACGGCGTTTCGGTTTCCGTAAATTATTATGAGAATACAAACGCCCTTCCAATAGGTTATATGGCGTCGGAAGACATACTCAGGATAAAGTTCCTTGGCAATGACAATCCTTTTAAAAGCCAGAATATTTTTATGAGCACCCTGGCGGGGAATACGGTTTTTGATGAAGAGGGGCATTTAAGTGACTGGAACAGGTATTTTTATGAGATAGTTCAGGATGACGAGCCTTACGTGGCATCAGCCCTTACTTATTCACCCTACGGCGAGCAGACTAAATATGACGTGACGGGGGAAGGTGACCCCACCATAGACTTCCATTACACCGTGACGGATGATGCCCCTGTGTATCTTTTTATCAAGACGGAATTCCAGCATGAGGTAAACCTCTGGACTGCGGCCTGGACTGAGGATGAGTGGGCTGACTGCGAAGGACGCTATATTGCTGAACATCCGGAATGTGAAGCCTTTGACAGACATTGTGCTGATATGCAGGCGAATACTGACAGAAGATTTAAATTCAGCGGTGCTTATTTTGAAGGTGATAATTATATAGTTATAAGGCTGGGAGACTATACTTCCGGAACCAGGCTTACATTAAGGATGACCGTTGCGAAGGACTTTGTGATATACAGGGACGTCCTGGTGGCCGGCTATGACAGGGAACTGTTTGAAAAAGACCTGGCAAAGCTGTCGGAGAATGTATGGGTGCTTGATACGGAAAAATGCAGTGACAGATACCTTACGGGAACAGTCAATGCCGGGGACGGGCAGATAATGGTGACATCCATTCCCTATGAGCCCGGCTGGACCGTCAGGGTGGACGGAAAGAAAATAACAAATGTGGTGAAGGATGATGTAGATATTAAGACCGGGAAGGTTAAGAATACATCAGGAGCTGCAGACCTGATAAACGGGGGAGTGGCGGACAGTGATGAATGTGTGTGTGAAGCGGTAAATGCACTGTATGCAGTAAAGCTGACACCGGGAGAGCATACGGTCAGCTTCAGTTATACACCGCCGGGACTTGTGCAGGGAGTGGTTCTGTTCCTTTTGGGGGCAGCAGCATATGCTTTGATCTGTCTTCCGGAAAAACTGCTCTCGTATAAACTGTCCGGTAAGTCCAAAGCTATGGATTGATAGAAAGCTCTGATTATGCTATAATTTCATCTATAATTCAGATGCACGCGGAAGCGAAATGATCCGCCGCGTAGTGTGAACCGTAGTGTGAACCGCATTTTAGACAAGGAGGGATCTGGTATGAAATTTGTGATCTTAGGCAAGAATATCGAGGTTACGGAAGGATTAAGGAGTGCAGTAGAGGAGAAAATCGGAAAGCTTGAAAAGTATTTCAACGAGGAGACAGAGGTGCATGTTACCCTTTCCGTTGAGAAGGACCGTCAGAAGATCGAAGTGACCATCCCCGTAAAGGGCAGCATCATCAGGTCAGAGCAGATAAGCAACGATATGTATGTTTCCATTGATCTTGTAGAGGAGATCATTGAGAGGCAGCTTAAAAAGTATAAGACCAAACTTACAGATAAGCACCAGGACGGCGGATATTTCAAGAAGGAATATCTTGAGAAGGATTTCATGGATGACGAGGAGATTAAGATCATCCGCAGCAAGAAGTTTGACATCAAGCCCATGTATCCCGAGGATGCCTGCGTACAGATGGAACTTCTTGGACACAGCTTCTATGTATTCTGCAATGCAGAGACAGATCAGGTCAATGTAGTTTACAAGAGAAAGGGAAATACCTACGGACTCATTGAGCCGGAAATCTGATAACCGGAATTTAAGATGATGAAAGCAAACCCCGCTGGCACGGTACCGTGCAGCGGGGTTTTTTAGTGCTTTTGTAATTTCTGGAAAATTGTGTTATAATAACCTAGTAATTTTATTCGGGTATGGTTCAGGCGATTCGCCGGAACGTTTTCGTTCCAAAGTCCCGTATTTGATATATCAATGTTTTGTTAGTGGAAGTTTTTGTGGTTATTCAGACTTAGTTTATTTTTCTTCCATGTCCGGATGAAATGGCAGATTGTCAGCTGGTGTATTTGGCATATGTGTTTTGAAAAAAACATCAGTCGTTTAATGGTGTTTTTTCTCGGAGGAGGAAAATGGGTGAGCACTAAAAACGGAGCAGTAAGAAAAAAGTCAGGTGTGGAAAGGAATCTGCTGTATTCAAATGTGGCTTATGACAGCGCTTTCCGGACAATGGAATCTGAATGTGATGACATTCTGATACCATTTGTCAATTATTTATTCTGTGAGTCATACAGGGATGACGCTGTGGTCAACCGGATGCGAAACGAGCAGTTCTCAGGGGGCAGGAATCATTCCTCGCAGAAGAGGATCACGGATTCAAATTTCAGGATTACACAGGACGGCGTATCAAAAAGCTATCATCTTGAATGTGAGAGCAAGCCTTATGACGGTTCACTTCTTGTGAGGTTCTTTGAATATGACTCACAGATAGCCAAGGCTGATTCGGATATCGAGTTTTCAAAGCTGAAAGTCAGGATACCGAATGCGGGACTTCTTCTATTGAGGGGACCGGACAGTGTTCCGGATAGAGTCTGTATTGAAATAGAAACACCGGAGGGAAGTGTATCCTATCATGTGGCGGTGGTAAAAGAGTCTGATTTTACGATAGACAAGATTTTTGAAAAGAGGCTTTATCTGATGATACCTTTTTATATCTTCAATTACGAGAAAGATCTGAGTGATATAAATAAGGATGAGGACAGGATAAAGGCATTAACGGATTTTTATAAAGATATAATTGCTAAACTTGATGAAGAACATGAGCTGGGCCGATTGTCAGCACTGTCTCACGGTGTTATTATAAGATTAACACATTCAGTGATACATAAGTTTTTAATGAAATATAAAAATGTACAGAAGAAAGTGGGTGGTGTAATGGGTGGAGAAGTACTGGATTTACCGGAGATAAGAATAGCGCACGAGGCTGAGGCAAGGGGAATGATGAAAGAAAGAGTCAGAAGTGAGGCAGAACGTAAGACGCTTCAGGCTGAGATTGATGCACTAAGGAAAGAAAATGAAAGACTGAAACGAAATGCAGCAAAGATAAAGTCCTAATCAAGGACGGTTATAAAAGCACTTTAGGTTTTACGAGAAAAGGCTCAGGCGAAATCCGTCTGAGCCATTGTGTTTTGTGTGCCTTATGGCACGTTTTATTCTGAGCGATCATATATAACTGCCCGAGGGTGATGGGGCCTGGGCAGTTATTTTTTAGTGTTCGTTTCCGAGATACCTGTCGAAGAGGTTCTTTACGCCGTAACGCCAGCAGAGCATCATTCCGAATACTGCCCCAAGGGCACCTTGGGCTATCTCGTAGGGCAGTTTTATCATGGCGTACTCAAAGGTGCTGTATACGAAGGTCTTGCCGAGGGTATAGCCCACAACCATGATGACTGCACCCACTGTGACTGCTATGCCGGAAGCAAGCTTCGGGTGGTTCTTAAGTGTCCTGTGTGCGATAAGGGATATGACCACTGCCTGCAGTCCGTGGGTGACAAGGGATACAAACATAGGGGTAGGGTAGAAGAGCATATCGCCGAGGAAGGAGCCCACGCCGCCTACAATAAATGCTTCAAAAGGATTTAACAGCAGTGCCGCAAGACAGATGACTGCATCGCAGAGATAGAGATGTCCGCCGGGCACCGGGATGCCGAATGATGACATCACTATATTAAGAGCCATAAAAAATGCTGCGATGGTTATGCGGATTGCCGGTATGTGTTTTTTCTTTACCATAGTTTTTGTCCTCCTGTAATTCAAGCTTGTAAGCAGTTGTTCAGAACCTTCCGTTTTTTACGTCGGCTGCGATAAATTATTTGCTTTGTGTATGTTCTTTACAACTGACAGAAAAAAAGATATCATCAAACTGGATATATTAAAATAACCAGAATGAAACAAAATGATATGACCAGATTTTTTTTTTACTAAAACGCGATAACTTAATTCGTTTAATACAGAAAGGGAAATAATGAACTACAGCATAGACAAGAACTCTGAGCTTCCGGCCTACATACAGCTTTACCGTTTTTTTGTGGAAGATATTATCTCCGGGGTATATCCATACGGCAGCAAGCTTCCATCCAAGCGGGTGATAGCCGACGAGACTGGGGTGAGCGTGATAACCGCTGACCATGCCATAACGCTGCTGGGAGAGGAGGGCTACGTACAGAGCAGGGAACGGAGCGGCGTGTATGTGATCTACAGGGGAGATGATTTCCTGGGAAACGCATCGAGGAAAGTGGCGGTACCATTTGAAGAATTAAAAGATCATAATATCGGGGATTTTCCTTTTTCGGTATTGGCAAAGACTATGAGAAAAGTAATACTGGACAGGGGGGAGGATATAATGGTAAAGTCGCCGAATCCGGGGCTGCCGGAACTCAGGAATGAGATATGCGGGTATCTGGCCAGGAGCCGAAGGATATCCGTGAATCCCGGCCAGATAATTGTGGGATCCGGAGCTGAGTATCTGTATGGCCTGATTGCCCAGTTTCTGGGAATGGGAAGAACTGTGGCTCTTGAAAATCCTTCATATGCAAAGATACGTGATGTATACAGGGCAATGGAAATTGACTGTGACATGCTGACCATGGAAGCAGACGGGATCAGTACCATGGAATTGGAAAAAACAAAAGCAGATGTCCTTCATGTGACCCCATTTAACAGCTATCCCTCAGGAGTGACAGCAGATATTTCAAAAAAACTCGAGTACCTGAGGTGGGCAAAAAAGCGTAACGGTATCCTTATAGAGGATAATTATGATTCGGAGCTGACAGTATCTAGAAAGGTGGAAGAACCGCTTTTCTCCATGGGCGGGGAAGTGAATGTAATCTATTTGAACACATTTTCAAGGACGCTTGCACCGTCAATGCGTATAGGTTATATGATACTGCCTGAAGCACTTGTTAATGAGTTTAATGAAAAGCTGGGGTTCTATTCCTGTACGGTGCCTACTTTCGACCAGTACGTGATGGCGGAGCTTTTAAAAAGCGGGGACTTTGAGCGTCATATCAACAGAGTGAGGAGGAAAAAAAGGTCGCTTATAAAGTGAGTCACAGATGGCGTGAAGCCTACATTTATGGTATTATATTCTTTGGTTTATTATGACTATTTTATAATATTATAAGTTCTGACATACTGTTTTTATGCAGATCAGGGACGCATTGTTCATAAAAGGGAGGATCAATATTGTGAAAAAGAGAAGGATAATGGCCGCTGTACTTGCCGGTGTGTTACTGATACAGACGGCAGGATGTACGTCAGCAGAAGAAGAAAAGGTACCGGAAGAGACTGAAGTTTCCGAGAATGCCGCAACAGAAGAAACCACACCTGAGGCGGGTGCTGCCGATACCGGTTTTAATGGTGATATGGTGGGACAGAAAGCTGAAAAGAAGCCGGCGACACTTACTGACAATGATGCTGCAAATGCATCACCCTATACAAATGCTGTGGATGCTGAAGCTTCCGCGGATGATGTTCCTGTTACCGGGGACGTGCTTGTGGATGTCAATTTTGATGACGGCGAGGTGGATGACTTTACCGTATATACCAATGGCGGATTCTATGACCTATCCAATACCGACGGAGCATTGGACTGCTTCATACACAGCTGCGGTTCCGTAGACTACGGCAACCAGGCATACTGGGACGGCTTTAAGCTTGTGCAGGGCTGCGAATATACGTACAGCTTTGATGTTTCATCCGATATAAGCCGTAAGATAGAATACAGGCTTCAGATAAACGGCGGAGACTACCATGCATACCAGGGCGAATTCATTGAGATAGGCCCTGATGTGACAAATTTCTCAGTAGATTTCACTATGGAAGAGGCTTCCGACCCCTCACCCCGTATAGTATTCAATATGGGTAAGATGGATGATATGGCTTCCGACCCCGGTGACCATCATGTATATATCGATAATGTAAAGCTTGTGGTAAAGAATGCTGACAATGCCCAGAATACCGGTGGTCTTCCTGCATATCTTAATGTGAATATCGACCAGGTGGGCTATACACCGGATTCCACAAAGACAGTTTTTGTAAAGACTGAAAATGATAATGAAGCATTTTATGTATGTGATGCTTCTTCCGAAACTGTTGTTTACCAGGGAACCCTTTCCGAGGCTGTTGAAGACAAGGCTGCCGGCGCAAAGATCGCTAAGGGGGATTTCAGCGAGGTGACCGAAGCCGGCGAATATTATATCTATACGGAAGCAGGCGCAACATATACATTCACTATAGGTGAGGATGTGTATGATGACCTGATGGCTGAGACAGTGCTCATGTTCTACAGACAGAGATGCGGCGTGGAAACTGATGCGGCCATCAGCGGTGCAGATTATGCCCATGCTGAATGCCATATGGACAAAGCTACCGTGTACGGAACTAATGAAAAAGTGGATGTGTCCGGCGGCTGGCATGATGCGGGGGACTACGGAAGATATGTGGTATCAGGTGCAAAGTCAGTTGCAGACCTTCTTGATGCTTATACATACAATGGTTTCGACGCTGACAATCTCGGAATTCCTGAAAGTGGTAACGGTGTTCCCGATGTGCTGGATGAGGCACGTTTCGAGCTTGACTGGATGCTTAAGATGCAGAATGACGAGGGTGGAGTATATCATAAAGTAACTGCTATGGTATTCCCCGGATCTGTTCCGCCTGAGGAAGAGACGGATGAGCTTATCCTTTCACCTGTATCAGTAACAGCTACTGCTGATTTCGCGGCAGTAATGGCTATGGCCTCTGTTGTTTACAAGGATATTGATCCTGAGTTTGCACAGGCTGCCTATGATGCGGCTGTCAAGTCATGGGAGTATGCTGTTGCAAATAAAGATGCGGCAGGATTCAAGAACCCAGAAGGCATGGAAACCGGTGAGTATCCTGATGAAAATGCCACGGATGAAATTTACTGGGCAGCAGTTGAGCTTTATATTGCTGAGGACCTTTATGCAGCGCCGGAGACGGATCCTGCGGATACCATCAAGTCAGTATCTGATATAAATGAAGGCCTCGGCTGGGCGGACATGGGACTTTATGCTGAATATGACCTGGCAATGTCCGGCAAGGACGGATCAGCTGATGCGGCAGGACGGCTTATGGCGGCAGCTGATGAACTTGCGGAGAAATCACTGGCTGACGGATACATGATGGGACTTATGAACAATTATCCCTGGGGCAGCAACATGACCGTTGCAAATAACGGTGTGTTATTCGGTATGGCTGCGGATGTGGCAGCTGCCGGAACTGCATCATCAAAGGGATTTACGGAGGATGATTTTAGAATTCTGGCAGAGGCACAGCTTGATTATCTGCTGGGGGCAAATCCTCTGGGGTACTGCTATGTAACGGGTTTCGGCACATTTACGCCGGAAGATCCTCACCACAGGCCTTCACAGGTGGCTGGTGCTGCAATGCCCGGCATGCTGGTGGGCGGCCCTTCAAGCGGGCTTGAAGATCCTTATGCAGCATCCGTGCTGGCTGATGCACCGGCAGCAATGTGCTATGTGGACAATGTGCAGAGCTATTCAACA
>JAILDD010000096.1 GCA_024689605.1 Lachnospiraceae bacterium | reverse complement strand
CAGAAACGCTTCGTGTCCTGAATTATAAAAAGGCCCGATATCTGAAGATCATCGAGCCTCTCATTTTCTTTTATTTCTATTTTTGTTTCAGTCCGTGCTTCCGCCACCTTTTCCTTCTGTTCCGCCATTCACATTGCCGCCGTTATCCTTCGGTCCCTTGTTATAGCCTTTATTGAAGTTTTTGTTATGGTCTTTATTAAAATGCTTTCCCTGCTTTTTATTAAAATTCTTTTTCTGTCTGTTATCCCTATTGTCCTTGTTTTCTCTGTTCCTGCCCGGATGACTGTGATCTCCCTCTGACCTGCCCTCATTATTATTTGGGTTATTCTTCGTATTATTCAGGTCATTATCATGCTCACCGTCTCCGGCATCTTTCTTATTCCTGAAATGATCCTTTTTATTATTCCTGAATTTCTTATTCTTTTTCCCATTACCTTTTCCTGGATCACTGCCCCTGTCACGGCCATCCTGCTCGGGCATATGTTCTTCATCTGCCTGCACCGAAGAATTTTCGTCATCCATGAGTTCTGCCAGCTCTGCAGCTTCTTCACCGTCAAGGATTTCCGGTATATCGTTTTCCGCAGCTTCAGCCTCTTTATTTTCTTCTTTGAAGCGTCTCTTAAATTCAAGCTCATCTGCCGAATACTCCTCCAGCTGCTTCTCACCGTTAACCTCGGTCATTACCTTTACACGGCCACGCAGTATATCAACATTCTGAGCGATTCCCTGTGTTCCGTCCGGAAGGGTTACCTTCTCGCCGTTTTTAGGCATACGCTTATTAAGATATGAATATGCCTCAACCTCATAGGAAAGACAGCACATAAGTTTCCCGCACATTCCGGAAATCTTTCCGGGATTAAGTGAAAGATTCTGTTCCTTGGCCATCTTGATGGAAACCGGTATAAAATCGGTCATGTATGCGTGACAGCAGAGTTCCCTGCCGCATGTCCCCATGCCGCCGAGAATCCTGGTAGCGTCACGTACGCCTATCTGCCTGAGCTCTATCCTTGTGTGGAAAGCACTGGCCAGATCCTTTACCAGTTCCCTGAAATCTACCCTGCCGTCTGCAGTGAAATAAAAAGTCAGCTTATTTCTGTCGAAACTGTATTCGGCATCAATGAGCTTCATTTCCAGCCCGTGATTTACCACCTTTTCCTTGCAGATCCTCAGGGCTTTTTTTTCGAGTTCCAGATTTTCCTTATTCTGTTCGGCATCCTTTTCCGTAGCCACCCTCATAATGGGCTTAAGCGGCTGCTTTACCTTTTCATCCTCTATATCATACGGCGGAAGAGCCACTATGCCGTATTCCATTCCCTGTGCGGTATCGACTATGACTGCCGTTCCCCTTTTGAGCTCATGATCCTCCGGATCAAAATAATATGCCTTACCGGCTGTACGAAAACGCACACCTACAACTTTTTTCATTACTTAATATTCTCCTTGATAGTAAGAAGCAGCAGCTCCATGGTAAGCTCATAATCCACCATGGATTTAAGCCTCGACTTTGCGGTATCAAGCGCATTTATCACTTCCTCGATACCCTCATAGTCACTGGATGATGCTACTTTCTGTATACTGGACATCTCATCCCTGAATATAAGATGATTCATGTCATGTGTAGCCTTGAAAAGCAGGATATCCCTGTACCACACAGCCATGATATCCAGATAATCATTAATATCAAAACCGTAATCACGGATTTCCTTCAGGGCATCCATGATATCGGCTGTATCCATTACATTTATATTCTTTAACAGAGATAATGCGCTGGTCCTGATCTTCTCAAAATCTTCGCTGGTAGCAAGTGCCTTGGCCTGTCCAAGGTTACCTCTTGCAAAAGCAACACATATCTCTGCCTTGTTTTCTTCAACACCGAACTCCTTCTTAAGATACCTGCGCATATCCTCATCGGGAACTGGCTTCATATTGAGCGTCACGCAGCGGCTGAGAATGGTCTCAAGCAGAGCCTCCGTTGAAAGAGTAAGGAGCAGGAAAACAGCATATTCAGGCGGCTCCTCTATTGTCTTAAGCAATGAGTTCTGAGCCTGGGGTGTCAGCTTTTCAGCCTCCTCAATTATGTATATCTTATACTTTGCGCTGTATGGCTTGATATTGACGGTCTCTAGAATGCCCGTGCGCACATCATCTATGCTTATGATATTCGGCTTTGAATGATGTAGGAAAATAATATCCGGATGATTCTTGGATGCGGCCTGATGGCAGGCATGGCACTCTCCGCATGCTTCAGAAAGGCTGCCGTTCTCCGGGTCTCCGGTATTCTCACACACAAGAGCCTGGGCAAATACCTTGGCTATGAACTCCTTACCGGAACGGTTTGGTCCGCATAAAATATATGCGTTGGAAACCTTTCCCGTCGATACCGCATTACCCAGTTCTTCCTTTATTTCTTTCTGTCCTACAATATCCGAAAATACAGCCATAATCTGCCCCCTTTACATAAATATATCCAGCAAAAGACCTCTTATCTCGCCTATCTTTGCCAGAACCTCCACATTATCCGCTTCTTCCTTCACAAGCTCCTTTGCAAGTTCATCAAGATTTTCATCCACCAGCCTGATAATGCCGTATACACGATGCCTTCCCCTTTTATCCAGAAAATTCTCCCTGCTGAAGCTGTGTGAACGATTTACCACCTCATTCATGAATTCCTTTATCAGGCCGCGATATCTTTTCATATCGCGTATATCCTTCTTTTTGCTTATACGCTCTCCCTGCTCGGTTATCTGTGCCATCAGGGATGTGAGCTTTTCCTGCAATTCCTTCTCCTGGATATTGCTGGTAAGCATAAACTTAAAGCTGTCATCTCCGGTTGGTGCCTTCTGGACAGCTTCCGTAGCAGTCGTAGGGGTTATCTGATTAATCTTCAGAGAGTCCATATCCGCGGATCATTTCTCCTATCTGTGATAGACAAAGCGAAAGTTCGTTATTGATAAAAAAATTATTTTCACTTACTCCTGCCAAAGCAAGATTTTCATCTGAAAAATCCTTTTCATCAGCAAGAAAACGTCTGCACATTTCCGAATACCCCGGTTTTTCCTGGCTGCGTTCCCTTTTTAAAGCCCGTTCCAGCCGCTCGCCATCGTCAAGAGTAATATATACCGGAACAACATTTTCCCTGCCGTAATATGCAGTGATACCTTTAAGAGCTTCCGGGGTGGTTATTATGATATAACTATGCTTATCAAGAACCACCTGTCCGTCATCCGCCGTAAAATAATGCCAGTCTCCATACACAGTATGGTATATCCGTTCCTCCAGCAGCCGGCCTTCACTTCTGAAGGCTTCCAACTGTTTTTCGTCTGTGAAATGATATTCCACTCCTTCGCTTTCGCCTGACCTTTTTGGTCTGGTAGTATATGTCACCACCGGCTTAAGCCCTAAGGAATCCTCTTCCAAAAGCCGTCTGTATATAGTATCCTTGCCCGATGCGCTTTTTCCGATCAGACAGAAAAGCTTTCCCATCTATTCCTCCGATGCAGCCTCAGTCTCTTCACCAGGCTCATCCTTCTTGATCTGTGTCCACTCATATCCTGCAAGCTTGCTTAAGTTTCCGTCCACATATACCGCATTCTTTTCAAACTCGCCTTCTGTAATGCTTCCCGGCGAGAAAAGCGCAGCGTCTTTCTCTTTGTCAGCCGAGGTGTCTTCTATAAGCCCGTCTATAGTATAAACCCTGACCCTGAGACCATCGGCCTCCATATCGCTGGGTTCACCTGTCTGCACTGATGCCTGATCCATCACATAAATGATGTGGTCATAATCTGCATTTCTGTCCCTTACGTATAATATCTCATAACCCCTGAATGCGTTATTATCCTGATAGATAAAATTGCCCATATCATCAACAGGGTTATCATATTTTACATACTGACCGGTGGATGAATTATACATACATGCATCTATATCCTGAGAACCCTCCCAGGTAATAAAGACATATGCTGCCTCCGGGTCTTCGATCCGTGCCAGCAGAACTGTATCCGTTTCATTATCTCCCGGTTCAAGTGTGATCTTGTACTCATCTCCGAAAAGATCTGCACCGGTATAGCGTATCATATAATCGCCGGGCTCAAGGCCTTTAGCTTTAAGGGTTCCGTTAACTGTCGTATCTGAATAAACCACCTCGCCGTCCTTCTTAAATTCAACAAGAACATCAGACAAAGGTCCGTATTCATTACCGTAGTAAACATTAACAACACAGTCTGCCGGCTTAGGTTCCGGGGTAGGTGTAGGCGTTACTTCCTCTTCAGCTTCAGGTTCCTCTGTTGCCTCAGGTTCCTCAGCCTCTTCTACTTCATCTTCCTCGTCGTCAATCTCTGCAACAACTTCTTCCTGATCATTAGCGGCAGCATTTCTGATAATGGTGACAGCAGCCAGGATTCCTATGATCAGTACCAACAAAACGGCACCGCCGGCCGCTATGAAGATCCATACCGGTATTTTCTTCTTTTCCTCATAATTAACCTTAGGAATACTGCTGATGGAAGAACTCTTTTCCTGTACCGGTGCTGATGCTTCAGCTGCATCATCCTTCTGCGGCACTGAAGCCTCCACTGTATTTTCTTTCTGCGCTGCGGAAGACTCCGCTGTACTATCCGTCACAGCCTCCGCCTGCACAGTTTCTTCTGTTTTTGTTTCCGTTATTTCTGTTGCTGCTGCAGCACCTGCCACAACGCCATTAGCCGGCTCTGTGCTTTTTTCTGCCACGACAGCATCCGGAGCGGGCCAAACTATCCCCTGCGCCTGCGCAGCTTTATATTCCTCTAAGGCTTCTCCGCAGAGCGGACAAAAAGAATTGTCATCCTTTATCTTTCCACCACATTTTGGACAAAACATTCTCATTCCTCCCTTTTTCAAAAGAGCATAACACCCCTGTATATTTTATCGCAAAATATGTATTTATTCAACAACAGCCGAAAGTTTACCCCTTATCTCGCACCCCTGCAGAGCTGCCTTTTCAAGATACGAAAGCTTATCCGCTGTCATTATCTCGCCTGGCACAAATAAGGGCCGCCCCGGAGGATAAACGGTAACCATTTCCGCACTGATGAGTCCCTCCGCCTCCCTGTATCCCACCGGTCTTTTTTCCATCTCCGAGGCCTTCCAGATAGGGATTGCAGCTTTATTATCACAGGCAAAAGCACATTTCACCGGACTTCTTTCCGTACCGATCTGCCACAGGTCTGCATCTGAATCAGCCTTTATAAGCGCCCTTTTCAGCCTTTCATAGCCTTCATCCGTATCCATCACAGTAAAGATCAAGAGCACATATTCCGGAACCGACATTTCCGCCACTATGCCGCACTCTTTCAGCAGGTAATCTGACAGCCGACGGCCGCTTAAACGGTCAGAGGATACTATCATCATTTTACCGGGCTCAGGTATACGTGTCAGACCGCCGTTTTGTTTCTGCGTAAAATAATCGTAAATACCTATATTCTCAAGAGGATTTTTCTCGAAGAATTCTGACAGTTTTCTTCGGTTCTCATAGAATCTTTCCCAGAGGCCAGCTCCGCTGTAAGCTCTGCCGGCATTTTCGGAAATATGTGCAGTCAATCCGATACAGTCGTCTATGGCCGCCAGTAAAAGATACGAAGGCGAAGTGCTCTGGTATACCTGAAGAAACTGCTCCACCTTGTCCCTTGGCACAAGTCCTCCTGTAAGATGCAGTATGGCAGTCTGCGTAGGTGCGGGCAATGTCTTGTGAAGACTCATTACAGCTATATCCGCCCCCTCATTCACGGCATTCCGGGGAAAATAAGATGAAAAGCCAAAATGAGCACCGTGAGCGGCATCCACTATCAGAGGAACCCCTCGTTTATGAGCCGCATCTGCAATCTTCGCAATTTCCGAGGAAAAACCTTCGTATGTAGGCGATGTGATAAATACAGCTTCTATCCCCTCATTTTCATCCAAGGCTTTTTCCACTGTCTCAGCCCGTATCCCGTATGCGGCACCTATCTCTTCATCTGTTTCTTCGTCAAGATATACCACGTCAAGCCGTCTCAGCATAACAGCATGATAAAATGACTGATGTGAAGACCGCATGGCCAGTATCCTGCCGCCGGGCTTTACAGCAGCTGATACAGCTACAAGATTTCCCGATGTACTTCCGTTTATGAGAAAATAAGATCTGTCAGCACCATAAAGATCCGACGCCCTTTTCATGGCATCTAAAATTATTCCGGACGGATCATGAAGATCGTCGCTGCCCGGAATCTCAGTGATATCCCTTTTATACCATTCCGAAAAAAATGCTTCGCTATCGGACGAAGGTTCCCGTCCGTAAAGCAAAGCATTTCTTTTGTGTCCCGGCATATGGAAAGGGTACTTTCCATTTCCGGACAGTTCATCTATCCTGTCAAAAAGTTCACCCATACGTTCACATCCCCGGATCAGGAACAGGCTCCGGCACCGGCTCCGGTACAGCTTCCACTGTCGGTTCAGGATCTGGCACTGTCGGTTCCGTGGGAACCGTAACCTCAGTCACAACAGGCTCTGTAGGTATCTCTGTAACTTCAACTGTGGGCTCCGGAGTAACCTCTATAGTAGGTTCCGGGGTAACATCTATGGTAGGCTCAGGAGTTGTGATCTCCGTAGGTGCCGTCGTCGCCGTAGGCGTTGCAGTAGCGGTCGGCGTCGGTGTTGCCGTTGCCTTTGCCGCCTCCCTTGCAGCTTCCTCTGCCCTGGCTTCTTCTACCGAATATACTATCACAGGGAAATCCCTGTATACCTTTTCATAAAGGAATGCCGCAGCATCCTTGGGAATATTTACACACCCATGGGAACCGCTGTATTTATAAATAGTCCCGCCGAATTTACCTCTCCAGGAAGCATCATGAAGACCTATACCTCTGTTGAAGGGCATCCAGTATTTAACCGGTGATGCATAGCCCGGCCCTCTTAAAACAGCATCTTTCTGTTTATAAGTAACGCCATATATTCCTACCGGTGTGGAGTTTCCTTTAGCAACACAGCCTGTTACGCAGTCACACTCGTATGTAATTACGCCTTCCTCAATCAGATAAACCTTCTGGTCTGTAAGGCATACCTCGATATAGGTGTCGCCTATATCTGATTTTCCCCACTGGGCTGCAGTGCAGGAAAAAGCCGGTTCCCTTGTGACCTGGTTACCGGAAACCACATCCGCATAAAGCTGTTCCGTTTCAGTCTCAACATCAAGCTTCCAGCCATATCTTCCCTTAGGAAGAGTAAGTGTATATCCGTCTACAGTGGTAAAATCTTCGTCCAGCCCGTAGGTATCGTTCTCTTCAGCAAATTTTTCTACAAACTGCTGCACTTTGTCCTTATCTATCGATACAGAATTGCCGGACACTACCATCCAGTCGTGAATAAGATCAAAATCTATGTCATAATACTCTCCGCAGAGATCATATGTAACCACAGTATCCTGGTATTTGTTAAGAACAGAAAGCTCCTTTGCCAGTTCCTCATCATCTGATTTCACCTCTGCCTCTGTATAGCAGCCGGCTGCATCAAGATCCAGCACGGGTGAGTGCTCAGACACCGCATTCTCAACAGAGGAAAGCAGGATATCCATGTCAACAGTTGTCCCGACATACTCAGGAGTTATCACATAAGCACCCGCTTCAGTACTGTAATCGCCAATATAGGCATTTTCAGGAGCCTTCATATTTTCAGCCTGCAAAAACTGTACAGACGCAAGAGTATTTGCAATAGAGGCCGAGTTATAGCTTATGGTCCGGTCTAAGCTGTAATTGTTATTATTAAAATAATAATACCCCCATGCCAGTGCATTCTGCTTTGCCTTTATCTCCTCCATAGTCAGGGAATAGATAACATTAAATCCCAAAGAATCCGATGACAGAACAGCCTGGGTACCTTCCCTTCCGTTAAGAGTGAGTGTATAGGTATTATCTGAAACTGTCCTTCTTTCATCAGCAGCCTTTACAGTCTCTCCCGAGTAATCAACGCCGTCAATTATCGTATTTGGAAGGAAATGTGAGGTGTAGTATATAGCTACCCCAAGATATCCGCCCACCGCAGCAAGAGTAAGAATACCTGCTGTAGCAAGAGCCACCCGCTTCCAGTTTATTTTCTTCCGTACTGTTTTTTCTGCCTCTGAATTTTCCGGTGAAGAAGCTGAACTTTCAGCCGCCTTACTATCCTGATCTGCGTTTTCTGTGTTTTCCGTGTTCTCTGCCGCTTCGGCTTTCTGCTCAGCCGGGGCTTCCGCTGCTGCAGATGAAGCCTTGTTCACTGCCGCTTTACGGGGATGGAGTTCATGGCGTGCCTGCTGCTTCTCCGAAGCAGAATCATCAGCAGTGCTTTCAGCGTTTTCGGTGCTTTCAGTATTTTCAGCACTTTCAGTATTTTCAATTTTTTCAGTGTCTTCGGTAGTTTCTATCTTCTCTTCGCTCATTTTTGATACCTGACAAAAAACATGTAACAGAACCACAAATTGTAGTATCCAAATCAAGCCATATAGCATTATATAGTCATATACAAGCCATTTCAATGTGAAAATATTCCATAAAAAACCTATGAACAGAGCCGTGATTTATACTTTTTTGACATTAAGGTGAAACAACGACTCCCCTAAGATCAGACTATTCGCCTTATGCATATATAGTCTCTATAAAGAGCATTAGAGACTTTTATGCCCGTACTTGGGGTACTGGCATGGACTATCATACCGTTTCCGATGTATATAGCCACGTGGCCGGCATAGCAGATTATATCGCCCGGCTGGGCCTCACTATAGGAAACCTCCTTACCCACGGACCTCTGGTCGAAGGATGTTCTGGGCACATTATATCCGAACTCCTTATATACAGAATAGACAAATCCGGAACAGTCAGTGCCGTTTGTAAGGCTTGTGCCGCCGTAAACATAAGGATTACCAATGAATTTGCAGGCGTAAACCGCAACGGATTTCCCCAAGCTGCTTCCATTTGCAGAATAGATCGACGACACGTCAAAAGTACCATTGGTATTGCTGACCTTCTTGGAAGACTCTGCATCAGCCACCTCGCTGAGTGCTCGTTCCCTGGCAGCTTCGCTGTCCGCCGCATTGGCCGCCGCAGCAAGTGCAGCCTGTCTTTCGGCTTCCTCCCTGGCCCGGCGTTCTGCTTCTTCCCTGGCCCGGCGTTCTGCCTCAGCCTTTCGTCTGTTGATCTCTGCGTTCTGGGCAGCTATAAGTGTTTCATACTCAACAGCCTGGTTTTCTGCAGAAAGTATCTGTCTTGCATATTCGGCAGAAGTAGCCTCCAGATCTTCCTGTATGCCTTCCATATAGGCTTTTTCTTCTTCTGCATTTGCTTCCAGAACCACAAGCTCATTCTTCTCTTTCTCAAGCTGTTCCTGAAGAGCCGCCACCATCTCTACGGTTTCTTTATACTTAGCCAGCATCCTGCGGTCGTACTCATAAAGATCTTCTATGTAATCAGCCTTTGTGAGCAGTTCCGAAAAGCTTCGTGCCTCAGCGAACAGCTGCACATAACTGCTCTCGCCCTTTTCATACATATACTTTATGCGGATCTTCATAGCCTCATACTGGGCCTCTTCCTCAGCTACAGCCGCATCATATGAAACCTGGGCCTCTGCGATCTCACCTTCCTTGATATCAATGCGCTGGTTTAAGTCCTCTATATCAGCCATCACTTCAGTAAGGGCAGCCGTAATCTCTTCTATCTCCTCCTCGACCCCTTCCTGCTCTGCAGCAAGTTCCTCAATAGTGGCATTGATCTCATCAAGGCGGCTTTCATTTTCTTCACGCTGGCGTTCAAGTTCAGTAGTATCCGTGTCATCATCACCGTCGTCCGGATCAGCAAAAACCGTCCTCGAATTCCCCCATAGTGTAAGTACAGACACGGCTATCAGCAAAAGAGTCATAAAACGGCTGATACAGGTCCTTTTTTTTCTTTTTTTATGTTCCATATTAAAACGCATATATAACAGTCTCCAAACAGTTATTTTCCGCCTTCATAATACGAATACGTGTAAAAGCGGTTTCCCGAATTCGCAAAATACTCCTCATATTCACCGCGATTCACCCGTTCCAGGTCTCCGTTCATAGGATCCATTATAACAATAATGACCTTATTATACCCTATTATCAGATAGTATTTATCTGCCATGCTCGCTATCACGGGGATATCCCTTGCAGTATAATACAGCACACTGTCAAGATCACAGCCGCAAAGATCGAGCGCAGTGGATTTTTCCATCACCGATTCTATTATATCAGCTTCTGACAGATTATCACCTGCAGGATATTCTTTTAAGGGGACATTTTCATAAGAGGTTATGACATCAATGCAGGCCCTTAACGTATCAGCCCGTCCGCTAACCTGAACCGCCTGCGCTATTTCCTCACTGATGGCCATTATCTGATTCTTTTCAGGCATAGTGGTATGCCTGAATACTGTACGCCCCCTATTGTCCCTGACGGTACCGTTTTCCGTATCTGCAACAGTAACCGCATCACATGATTTACTGAAAATATCTTTAACCCTGCCGTTATATGTCAGGACGAAATAATTTTTCTCCACAGGCATTCCGTCAATCTTTGCACTTCGTTCCCCTTCATATATTACCTGCTTAGGATTCAGGATCTGAAGATTCTTAAGGTCTACGGATTTTTTCAGTACCAGCTGTGTAATTGTTTCATAAGCATCTGTAACAGCAAGCTCAGTTACATTCTTCCCGTGAAGAGGCGTAGAATTATCCAAAAGCTGATCATCCGGAAGAGGCGTCATGATCCCGGCCCCGCTTATGGATGAAAGCTTCAGCGTATACATACCGTCCCCTCTTATTACATCCGTTACATATGAATTCTGCGGCACATACTCCTTTACCAGATTTCCGTTCCAGTCACAGATTTTTATCTGATACATAGGGAAAACCGTATGTCCGGAGAGATCTTCCAGTATATCCTCCCTGCGGGCTATGCCATATACAATATCATCTCCAAAAAAACCGACAGGTACTATTCCCTCATTAGGCAGCACACTTATATTCTTCAGACTTCCGGTCACCATATTAAGCAGCGACATGTTGCTGGAATAACGGTCTTCACCATAGTAATCCACCCAGGCTGCCATCTGTCCGTTTGACGATGCGCAAAAATGGTCACTGTCAAGGTCCTCGGCCAGAATCTCCGTACTTCCAGTTCTAAGATCTACCTTATAGAATGAATCATTCAGATAAAAAAATCCCTCTCCTGAAGAGTTTGCGTATGCCGCCCTGCTAATGTCATATTCCAGGAACTCAAAAGAACCGTTGTAGGGAATGAATGCCTCTTCCTCAACTGTATTACGAACACTGTCATAATAGTAAACCGAAATTCCATTCATCCCCTCATGTATGCCACGATTAAGGTAACCGTATACTGCAAACCGAACATTACCGGTTTCGTCTACACTGAAAATTTTTATTCCGTTATCCGGATCCAGCTCCCTTAAATCAGCCAGATCGTCATCGTAAAAGCCAAAAACATATGCCAGCTTGCTCTCGGACATATTGTATGCAAAGAGCCTTCCGCAGTTTATGAATGCCAGGCAGTTGCCGTCGTTGTTTTCGCTCATTACGACATTCCTGTCCACTATACCTAAAATAGCCTTGTTCTCCGTAAGGTTTCCCTTGTCCATGTCGAAAATCTGATCCATGGTACGTTCATAATCAAGAAGATACATGCGCTCATCCCCTAAACGCATCCTATATGTTTCATAGACCATGAACCTTTTTTTTCTGTTATTTTCCGGTACTTCAGCCCTGAAGATTATATCAATGACCGCAGTTTCATCATCTATATCCCTTATCACAGCCTCCGGCTCCGATATCCGGCTGATGTTCAGCGTACCGTAACAGATCTGGTCAAGGCTGCAATGTATATCTACCCTTTCATAGGTTGTATTGTCCCCCTGCTCGTTACTTTCCAGATATGTGGCAAGTTCTTTACCCCTGCTGCGGTCGAAAGTGGTATCACTGAAGTTGTAAGAAAAATCAAGCTTTTCCGAATAGGCTGTATCATCATTCCTGACCACCGTCGTGTAATACCTTATTACCTTATTATCACCGGTAGTAAGATAAATGCACAAGGAATACTCTTCTCCATATGCCATCAGGTCCTTCAGTGTTATGTCTGCGGTCATTCCTTCTTCCGACTCAATATAATCCAGAACTTCCGTATCTTCTATCAGTCTTCCGTCCGAAAGCGAACGGACCTGAAAGCTTATTTTCTGTATGACATTATCAAAACTGTCTATCTCTATTGAAAGCTTACGGTCTGCACCTACAGGTGTCATAGAATCATGCATCCTGTATATATCCATATCCGTAATATAGCCTTTCATACGGTTGTATTTCATTCCGTCAGCTTTAAATACAACTGACGGGAATGTGGCATGGCTCATTTCCGTTGTCATGTCCGTATTGCCCTTGTTAAGCATTGTGCTTATCACAAAAACAGACAGCAAAAAAATAACCACGCAGAAGACTATCCTGAGCAGCATAAGTGTGATCTTCAGTTTGTTATCATTACCGTTTTTCATTACATTTTTGCTGTTGATTATTGCCTGCACACACAAAAGCCCTCCCTTGATATTCAGGAGGGCTTTAAGTATTTATTAATTCTATCTGAGACAGTTTATTCTGGCAAGTGCTCTCTGGAGTGCAACCGATGCTCTGTCAAGGTCTATGCCCTCTCCTCTGGCCGCTATCCTTTCTCTTGCCCTTTCTTCTGCTGACTGGGCTCTTTCCACATCGATCTCATCCGGCCACTCGATTGCTTCCGCAAGTATTGTAACCTTGTCCGGCAGTATCTCGACGAAGCCGGCATGAAGAGCCGCTTTTTTCTCGCCTTCAGACTCTGTGATGGTCAGCACTCCCGGCTTGATAATGACTGTCATCGGAACATGATTTCTGTAAATGCCGATTTCACCTTCCGTTGTATTGAACTCAGTCATCTCTACGTCTCCCTCATAGAAGACTTTATCCGGTGTGATTATCCTTAATGCAAATGTATCTGCCATAACCTGTTTCTTTCCCGACTGAATTTATTAGGCTTAAAAACATCAACCAAGCCTAATACCGTTTACTGTACTACGACTTATGCCTGCTTATTTGCCCTTTCAACAACCTCGTCAATAGAGCCGGCATTGAGGAAGAATCCCTCAGGAATGTCATCATGCTTACCTGCAAGAATCTCCTTGAAGCCTCTTATTGTCTCAGCGATAGGAACATACTTACCTTCCATACCTGTGAACTGGGTTGCAACGAAGAAAGGCTGTGAAAGATAACGCTGTACCTTTCTTGCACGGCTTACTACCAGACGGTCTTCCTCGGAAAGCTCGTCCATACCGAGGATTGCGATGATATCCTGCAATTCCTTGTACTTCTGGAGTATCTCCTGCACGCCTCTTGCTACCTGATAGTGCTCCTCACCTACCACTCTGGGATCAAGTATCCTGGATGTGGAATCAAGAGGATCCACAGCGGGGTAAATACCCTGCTCGGAAATTGCTCTGGAAAGAACTGTAGTTGCATCCAGATGTGCGAATGTAGTTGCAGGTGCAGGGTCCGTAAGGTCATCGGCAGGCACATAAACAGCCTGTACTGATGTAATGGATCCGTCCTTTGTGGATGTGATACGCTCCTGGAGAGCGCCCATTTCTGTCTGCAGCGTAGGCTGATAACCAACGGCTGAAGGCACACGTCCCAGAAGTGCGGACACCTCTGAACCTGCCTGGGTGAAACGGAAAATATTATCAATGAAGAGCAGCACATCCTTACCGCCCTTGTCACGGAAGTACTCAGCCATAGTAAGTCCGGAAAGACCTACTCGCATTCTTGCTCCGGGGGGCTCATTCATCTGACCGAATACCATGGCAGTCTTCTCAATAACGCCTGACTCGCTCATTTCATGATAAAGGTCATTACCCTCACGGGTACGCTCGCCAACGCCGGTAAATACGGAATATCCGCCGTGCTCTGTTGCTATATTTCTGATAAGCTCCTGGATAAGCACGGTTTTACCAACACCTGCACCGCCGAAGAGACCTATCTTTCCACCCTTCTGGTAAGGGCAAAGGAGATCGACGACTTTGATACCGGTCTCAAGAAGCTCCGTCTCAGTTGCCTGATCCTTAAATTCGGGAGCAGCTCTGTGAATGGGCTCATAATCAACATTTTCAGGAGCCGGCTTATTATCGATGGGCTCACCGAGTACGTTAAATATTCTTCCCAGACATGCCTCACCTACAGGTACTTTTATAGGGCTTCCGCTTGAAGTAGCGTCCATTCCTCTTACAAGTCCGTCTGTAGGTCCCATTGCAACACATCTGACCGTATCGTCACCGAGGTGCTGCGCAACCTCAGCAACCAGAGTCGTTCCGTCGCTTCTCTTCACACTTACTGCCTCATTGATCTCAGGCAGTCCCTCTGTGAACTTGATGTCAAGTACGGCTCCGATGACCTGCGTCAGTTTGCCTTTCTTTTCCTCTGCCATCTTTGTTCTTCCTTTCGTTATAATTTACAGTTTTAATATCAGCTAATAGCATTAGCACCGGCAATGATCTCCGTAAGTTCCTGGGTAATGGATCCCTGACGTGCTCTGTTATAAAGCAATGTCAGATGTTCGATCATCTCGGTCGCATTGTTCGTAGCATTATCCATCGCCTGCATACGTGCACCGTTCTCGGCTGCCTGTGCCTCGATCAATGCGCCGTAAATCAGGCTCGCCATATACTTGGGAATAATGAGGTTCAGCGCCTCTTCATCCTCGGGTTCAAAATTCATAGGTGCTTCCGCAGTCTTTTTCTCAGCTTTTGCCTTTGCACTCTGCTCTTCATCCTCGTCCTTGTCAAACTTCTCAAGGTCATCCACAGGAAGAAGCTTAAGCAGCGTAGGAATGTGGCTTACGGTATTCTTAAAGAATGTATAAGCAAGATATATCTCGCTTATCTCGCCATTTGCAAACCCCGCCAGCAGTTCGTCAGTAATCTGTGCACCGTCCCTGTAGTTAGGTGCTTCGATAGCTTCCGAAAAATCCGCCATTATCTCAAAGCCTGCCCTCTTAAAAGCATCCTTGCCCTTTTTACCAATAACATAAACCTTGGTATTCTCAGGCGTGAACTCCGGATTACGCGTAATAAGCTTTATGACATTCGAATTGTATCCACCGGCAAGGCCCTTGTTGGAAGTGATCATGATAACAACCTTTTTTCCGCCGTTTCCCGAACGCAGATAAGGATGATCTATCCCTTCGGCCCTTGCCAGTATCGAAGATACAGTTTCATATATCGAATTGAAATAATATTTAGACTGCTCAGCGCGC
>JAILDD010000084.1 GCA_024689605.1 Lachnospiraceae bacterium | reverse complement strand
TATATAGTTGAATCTTTCGTTATTTGCAATATGCATTTTTTGCACGTTGCTTTTCTCTGGCTACCTAACAAGTGCTCAAGCTCTAATTTTTAAAAGCAATGCTTCCTGCAAAGTCTGAGAAAAATTTATATTCTTTTCTATAGCTGCATCATTCAACCATCTTGGAATTGATAATGTTTTCTTTACAGACTTCTGAAAATGGGTTTTAGCGTACTCTTTTACATCTACCGATACTTTGGTGACATATCCGTCTTTGGCCTCCACTTCAAGCTCCTTAGCAACCGTTTCCAAAGAAATGTCTTTAAGTTCCGAAGCCTGAACAGCCTCTCCCCCAGAAAACAGATAACCAGCTAAACAATCCACTGCCATTTCCATAGCTTCCTGCTCATCTGCACCGCAGGTTGATAGATAGTTCAAATCCGGAAATACTACAGAATAGCCATTTTCTTCTTTAAAAAAGCATGCCGGATATATAGATAACATATGATCACCTTCCTTCACTTAATTCCCGCTTGTTTACGTATGGAATTCTCTGTCGCCTTAGTTAAATCCTTACCATGAAACGGTATTGTTACCTTCCCTGGCTTCGTTGGATGTTTATAGTGGCGATGGGAACCAGTTTGACTATCAAAGATCCAACCATCCTTAAAGATCTCTCGTTCCATATCAATTGGTCTTTTCGGCATATACTATCTCCATTTCCATAATAGAACACACTACGTATATTGTCAATACGTATTCTCTCTGTGCGTATTCTGGCTAATAATTCATCACACAAAAACTAGTAATACGATTTCATTCTTCATCCGCTTTTCTTCCCACCGCCTCTTCATTAATGCCATTCTCTTCCAAAACCTTTTGCATCTTAATGTAATATGCCAAAAGCCGAAGCACATAAGGCGGTGCATTCCGGTGCCCTAGTTCCCACTCTGTCATAGTCCGGTACGGGATCTCAAATTTCTCACAGAATTCCTTTCGATTAAGTCCGGTCGACTCTCTAAGTTCCTTTATTTTTGAACTAAACGTTTCATCCATCATAATCGTCTCCTCCTGCAAGCATTTACACATTGAGTCTATATATACACGTTGTGTACATATTATCACAGAGCCGCTGTTTACACAATGTGTAATATCACAAAAAAAACGACTCAAATTATAATACTACTTTGCAAAACCTTTTCACGCGATAAAATGGATAAACATATGAAATTTACGACCAAAAAGTGCGGAAATCTGCATTTTTTTCACTTAGCATTCATCTGTTGTCTCAAGTGATCACTAAACCGGATTTCTGTTTTAGACAGGGTTTAAATAAGAGATTTTAATGGATTTTGTGGGATGTATGTGCTGGAATTTGGTTTTTTCTTATCTCACCCCATAAAAATCCCCCTTATCTCCCGTTACTATGATGTAACCAAAAACCAAAGACATCATGAGACGACATAAAACACATACCAATTTATGAGAAGGAGAGGTAGTAAAATGACAAAAGTGGTACAAATGAAGAAAGTATTGAAAAAAGGCGTGGCTGCGTTATTGTTAACATCGGTTATGCTGGTAGGACTCGGTTCGTCTGCACAGGCTGTATATTGTCCGGAAATAGCAATGTCTGGAAACCATTACTGTTACAAAATTGATATTCAAACCACATTGATTCCTATTCTTACTGACGACGCAACCGGAAAAACTTTTTACATAACCTATAATGAATGGACTTGGAAGTGTAGAGGATGTGGTACCATATATAAGCAAGATGTAACTATTGGACATACCACTCGTTGATTTATCCCGATAAAATCTTTGCAAAATCACGACTATAAAAAAGCAGATCCTGTGATATCCATAGGGTCTGCTTTTCATTATTGATCCATCTCTAATCACTCTCCGGCAAATCTCTTATGTCTCCCCCCATACACCTTGCAATCCACAAGGCCATATGCTAGTATTTAAACAGTTAACATTAACAAGTTAGCCCCCCTTAAAAACATACAATAGAGAGCAAAGGAGAACCCCATGAGAGTATCATATGTAGATAAGTATTGTCACAGCAGAGCCTTTGAAGCAAACGATGTCCGTGTCCGGTACCATGAGGATAAAATGCTGATGCAGGTATTTTGTATATTATGGGACGGACGCGAAGTCGAGTTTCGTGGTGAAGGTATTCCGAGAAGATTTTGTGATGAGTTCGATCACAATATTTTAATAGGCAACAATATCTGTATTGAAGGCGGCTTACAGGCTTGGGACATCAAGACTGCCGAAGAATTGCAGGCAAAGATTGAAAAAAATGGAAAAGATGTTGGCAATTGGTTAGCTGAAAACGAAGGACGGGAGTTTTAAGCCCGTTCTTTTGTCCGGATCTAAAAGGGCATAATTTCTCCCTAATGGATGGGTTCTTTGGAGTGCATATACATAAAATGAGGTCTCAGATGAGGCCTCCAGACACACCGTCATATATCTTTTTGCTTTTCCACGATCCGGATCTCCCCTTGTACCTTCTTTCTACGGACTACAGCGATTACCAGGATACGGTATACCCATACGAACGGGATCAGTACTTTATACTTTGCCGGGGGATACCATGGATACAACTGTTCCTGTTTCGGGAACAATCTTCTGAGATAATAT
>JAILDD010000123.1 GCA_024689605.1 Lachnospiraceae bacterium | reverse complement strand
GGCTTTTACCTCACCGGCATCCGTAAAGAAGGAGGTATGCAGATCTCTTACTTCAAGCATGCTCATCTGTTTTTTCCTCCTTAAGTATTGAGCTTCGGATCAAAGGCATCACGAAGTCCGTCACCAAAAAGATTAAGGGACAGCACGATAAGCGAGATCACGATAGCAGGTATTACCATTCTGTATGGATAGGAACTGATGCCGTTTAAAGCATCAGATGCAAGCGAACCGAGAGACGGCATAGGCGCATTAACACCTAAACCGATGAATGAAAGATAACTTTCCGTAAAAATCGCACTGGGTATCTGAAGCGCAACCGAGATAAAAATAACGCTCATGCAGTTAGGAAGCAGGTGCCGGCTGATTATCCAGCCGCCCTTTGCTCCTGCCGCCCTTGCGGCAAGCACGTATTCCTGTTCACGCAGGGAAAGTATCTGTCCCCTGATAAGCCTTGCCATGGAAACCCAGTAAAGAATACCAAATACTATAAAGAGGCTGATGATATTGGATCCTATGGCCTCGAGGATGGTTCCCTCTATTGCAGTGCCAAGTACCAGCTTAAGCACCGATGCCAGAAGTATTACCATAAGCATGTCAGGCAGCGAATAGATGATATCCACCACCCTCATTATGAAAAGATCCACCTTGCCGCCGCAGTATCCGGAAACAGCACCTACGGTCAGACCGATAACCAGCACGATGAGACTTGCAAAAAAGCCTACAGCCAGTGAAATACGTGTTCCATATACGATACGGATAAAATAGTCACGGCCCGCAGAGTCGGTTCCGAACACATGGGGAAAAACACTTTCTCCCGCTTCTATTATTGCTTTTTCAGAATTACTGTACTGAAAAGGCTTCAGATTATTAAATGAAGCATCCATAGGCTGTCCCGGAATATTTCCAAGCATGCTGTCATATGAATAGGGCCACACCATAGGCAGAAATATTGCTGCTAAAGTGATCAAAACAATAACAATAAAACTTACGAAAGCAACTTTATTCTTTATAAGCCTCTTTACGCCATCCTTAAAAAATGTGGTAGACGGACGCATCTGAACAATATATGCCTTCTCCTCATCAGTTGCAGGGATCAGGTCGTCCACATCTATATGCATAGTTAACTTTTTCTTGCTTTTTTCTTCCATATCGTTACTTTTTACCCTTACTCCAGCGTAATCCTGGGATCAACGATCTTATACATGATATCACTCACCAGATTCATTATTACTATCAGTGTAGCAAGTATGATCGTGGTTCCCATTATCATAGGATAATCACGGCCGGTAATGCTTGTAATAAAAGCACGACCTATACCGGGAACAGCAAATATCTGCTCCACAACCAAAGATCCGGTTACGATATATGCAAGCATAGGTCCAAAATAAGTGATAACAGGCAAAAGAGAATTCTTAAGGGCGTGCCCAAAGATTATCTTGAGATAAGGAACGCCTTTAGCCTTGGCAGTACGGATATAGTCCTGCCCCAGCACATCAAGCATTGATGACCTGGTAAGTCTTGTAATATAAGCCATAGGCGACAAAGACAATGTTATTATCGGAAGGATAAGGCCGCCTGATGCCGCACCGTTTGCAGGGAACACATGAAATTTGACTGCAAACAATATAAGAAGCAGCGATCCCATAATAAAACTCGGCATTGACACAAAGGCGGTAGTAAGTACCATTACCACCCTGTCCATTATGGTATTCCTCCTCAGAGCAGCAACAGAGCCTAATACGATTCCTGCCGCAAGTGCTATAACAGCAGCAATAAGACCTATAAAAGCAGAAGTCTTCATGCCGTCAAAAATAACATCCGTAACATTGCGTCCCCTCTGCTTAAGAGATGGTCCAAAATCAAACTTTGTTACGATATCCTTCAGATAAGTAACATACTGGACAAAAAGAGGTTTATCCAGCCCGTACTTAGCTTCAAGAGCTTTCTGTGCAGCCTCGGATATAGCTTTTTCACCTAAAAAGGGGCCTCCGGGCACTGCATGCATAACAAAAAAAGTCACCGTGATAACTACCCACACGGTTACGATTGCCAATATTATTCGTTTTACGATATAAGCTGCGGTCTTACTGTCCATCTTTTTGTGAACCTTTATTCCCTGTAAATCACTTTTTTCATTGCATCCATGTGTTTTTTTACCTGTGAAAGATACTCATCCTTGGAAAAGCTCCCTGAATGGTATCCGTTCATCAGCAATGCTTCCATTGTGTAGTCAAGCATATCCGTAAGCAGATAGTAATCATCATACTTACGCAGAGCCCTGTAGTCAGCCTTAAGCAGGAGCTCCTGCATCATGTCATTATATCTTTCCTTCACGTCTGCTATATCATCCTCTACATCCGGATCCTCTTCCCTTAAAACTTCACAGATAAAAAGCGGCATATAGGGATACTTATCTATCATCCGCATCTTGCAGACCTCAAATTTGATCCTTACATCAAAGTAGTCCTCGCCATCCTCAATGCTGCACATTGAAAGCTCAAGCATTGCATACTTAAGCGCATATGCCGCAACAAATGAATAAAGACCTGCTTTTGTATCAAAATAATGGAACCACAGGCCCTTACTCACACCGGAGGCTTTTACCATATCATCCGTACTGGCATGCCGATAACCGCACAATGCAAAAATCTGCATCGCACCATTTATCATGGTGTCCTGTTTTTCCTTTTTCAGTGTATAGAACTTATCGTTCATACATTCCCCCGTATCCACCCGTAAAAGTTTATACAAAGCTTTTCTTAAATTCGGGTATATATTAACATAACTTGGCGAACAATTAAAGTATATCAGTATAAAAAACCTTTTATTTTTTCTTTTTTTATATTAAAATATACAAGAATTATTTTTTGAAAAACAACTTATAAAATCCTATAAACGAAAGGAGTTTTTATCATGTCCAAGAAGACAAAGAATGTATTGGTTTTTTTCGTAATCGCAGGCCTTGTTGCAGGTATAGCAGCAGCAGTTATTTATTTCCTTAACAAGAAATCAAAGGAAAGTGCACTTGATGACCTGGATGATTTCGATGATCTTGATGATTTTGATGATGCGATCTCACGTGATTATGTTAACCTCGATTCAAAGTCGGATGAAAGTGACAGCGACGATGAAGTCGAAGATGATGATTCCGATGACAATGAGTCTGAAGAAGGAGCAACACAGGAAGAGTTTTTTAACGACTGAGAAACATATTCATATCAACAGCTGTAAAGCAATAAAAAAACGATCGAAAGATCGTTTTTTTAATCTATTATTCCTCGCTGTGAATCTTCTCCTTAAGTACCACTATCACTTCCGAAGCATTCTCTTTTTGGAATTTTGTAGCCTGACTGGAATTAACAACCTCCTGCAATATCCTGTATGACTCAGCTTCAGCCGTCTCGGTTTCAAATCCAAGGATACCGATCAGATAATCCAAGGTTGCCGTATTCAAACCCTTATCGCTTCCCGGACCGGCCGCATACGGTGGAACTTCTTCGGCTCTTGCTTTCAGGAATCCCTCCCTGGCATTTTTCAGGTATTCCCTCTCCTGAGTCCGGTACAATGTCATATCCTTAAGCTTATCGCTTTCGGGAATATTCTTTTTTTCCAGATCATCCTGCATGTTCCTGAGCAGCCATGCAGTCTTCATACAGATATAAGCTTTTTCGCTGTTTTTTCCGTGACGGACAACAGCATTCAACAGTGCCATTTTATACCTGATAAGAGCCTGATTGTATGTAATTATACTTCCTGAAAGATTAGGGTTCGTGAACTTTGTGGATATGTTCTTCCTTATGAGATCCCTGTAAGTTTTCGGAAGCGAACCGTAAAACCTGGGCAGGACAGCATATCCGCAGCTTGAACAGAGAATAACATCATACTTTGCAACATCAATATGCTCATACAGAGGTCGCAGATCTCTGTCCTGGGATAAAAGCTTAGCCTTGCCGGCTCTTATCATCCTCTGCTTGAACCTGTTTCCGCATACCGGGCACTCAAAAGTCTTGTCATACAGGAAATCCTCTTCCTTTATAACAACTTCCTCTTTCTTTACCTCAGTTTTTTTATTCTCTTCCTCTTTCTTGTCCTCAAAAAGAGAAACCCCTTCCAGATTACCAAGTCCAAGATCACCTAATCCATCAAGTAAACCCATATTTCCTCTTTTCTGCCGATCAATTTCGGCTATGATCAATCACTGAACAGGAAGCTTAAATGAACTCTTAAGCCCGACTATCCTGTTGAACACAGGTGCCCCTTCCTTTGAGTCCCTGAAATCCACCGTAAAGAATCCGTTTCGTACAAACTGGAAGGATTCAAATGCTTTTGCCTCTTTAAGCGAAGGCTCAAGATAGCAGTCCTTAAGTACAGTCAGCGAATTCTCGTTTATGTTCATCTTGCCGGTTTCTTCGTCATAAACTTCCTTGCCCTCTTCAATAAGGCTCTCATAAAGTCTTACTGTAGCCTTAAATGCAGTAGAAGCATTTACCCAGTGTATGGTGCCCTTTACCTTACGTTCAACTTCCCTGCCGTCCTGCTTGGTTTCAGGATCATAAGTACAATGAACAGCCGTTATATTTCCGTTCTCATCCTTATCGCAGCCGGTGCATTTTACAAAGTATGCGTTCATGAGACGTACTTCATTTCCGGGGAAAAGCCTGTAATACTTCTTAGGCGGCTCTTCCATAAAGTCATTTCTTTCGATATAAAGCTCACGTCCGAAAGGAAGCTCCCTTGTGCCCAATGCCTCGTTCTCGGGATTATTGACTGCCGTAAGCATCTCAGTCTGTCCCTCAGGATAATTATCTATGATGAGCTTTACCGGATCGAGTACAGCCATAACCCTGGGTCTGGAAAGCTTTAAGTCTTCCCTTACACAGTACTCAAGCATTGCCATATCGGATGATGAGTTAGCCTTGCTGACACCGGAAAGTTCCACGAACCTTCTGATGGACTCAGGTGTATATCCCCTTCGTCTGAGTGCCGCAACCGATACTAGCCTGGGGTCATCCCAGCCATCCACTACGCCGTCCTCAACCAGCTTCTTTATATAACGCTTTCCGGTGACTACTCCGGTCAGATACATCTTTGCAAACTCTATCTGCCTGGGAGGATGAGGATACTCCAGTTCCTCCACTACCCAGTTATATAAAGGCCTGTGGTCTTCAAATTCAAGAGTACATATGGAATGTGTTATCCCTTCTATGGCATCCTCAATGGGATGAGCAAAATCATACATGGGATAAATACACCACTTATCGCCTGTATTGTGATGGGTCATATGAGCCACCCTGTATATTACGGGATCTCTCATATTGATATTAGGGCTGGACATGTCTATCTTAGCCCTGAGCACAAGACTGCCGTCTGCATGTTTTCCGTCCTTCATTTCCTCAAAGAGACGAAGATTATCATCTACGCTCCTGTCCCTGTTTGGATCATTTTTACCGGCTTCAGTAAGAGTACCTCTGTATTCTTTTATCTCATCTGCAGAAAGCTCGGAAATATATGCCTTTCCCTTTTTTATAAGCTTAACCGCTGCCTCATACATCTGGTCAAAATAATCAGACGCAAAGAAAAGTCTGTCTTCCCAGTCAGCGCCAAGCCACTTGATATCTTCCTTTATAGCCTCTACAAATTCCGGCTTTTCCTTGGTAGGATTCGTATCATCAAAACGCATGTTGAACTTGCCGCCGTATTCCTTAGCAAGGCCATAATTTAAGATAATTGATTTTGCGTGTCCTATATGAAGATAACCGTTGGGTTCCGGCGGAAACCTGGTATGCACGGTATCATAGACACCCTCTGCCAGATCCTTATCGATCTCTGCTTCAATAAAATTACGGGATTTTTTCCCCTCTTTTTCTTCTTCGCTGTTAATGATCTCTTCTGCCATGATTTTTTATCCTTTGATAATAATATAACTAATGAAATTTAACCTAAAATATCTTATCACAAAGAAAGTCCGTTTTCCACTATTCAAAAGCCGTTGAATAAAAAATAATACAAAAAATTATTATTTTCTGTTATCCTATCCCTTGTACGTCATACGGCCGGTACGGCTTTCAGCTCAATAACAGAGAAAAACCGCCATCCGTCTGCGTGAAACACCTGATCAAAGCCGGAAAAACACGGCGGAAAGGAAAAATCAAAATGAAAAAAAGCAAGATACTATCAATAGTGATCGCTGTGATTGTCTGCGTTCTGATAGCTATAACCTGCCTTTCAGGCATTTATACCATATCGGAATCCCAGCAGGGCGTCGTATGCACTTTCGGTCAGCCCACCAGCGTAGCTACTCCCGGCCTGCATTTCAGAATACCTTTTGTGCAGGAAGTAATTAAAGTAGATACCACCATCAAAGGTTTTGATGT
>JAILDD010000275.1 GCA_024689605.1 Lachnospiraceae bacterium | reverse complement strand
GTTCTCTTTCCACAGACTATATGTGGGAAGTTTTAGTAATTAATTCATACACCCTCGGCAGTAAATACCTCAGGCAGTACTGTATAATTACTGATAAGTGCACAATAATTACATCATAGTATTATATGATTTTTACCCCCTCTTTTTCAACCGTTTCACAAAATCTTCATAAATGCTCTTCATAAAAAACGGCGTGACCTCTTATCAGTCACACCGAATACAGATTGGTTACCATCTTTGCGTAAATCGGCCTCCTTGCCCCGGACCTATTTCAAGATCTTTGCACATCGGCTGCAGGGCACCTGTTCTTTCATCGACAGGAGAATATTCCGGCTGCTTTCCTTCCAGCAGATCTTTTGCCACACGCAGGAATTGTGTAGCGGCATTTTCCGCATTCCAGTATTTCACCATGGTCTCGTATGCACGTTTCCCCTGTTCACGGCAATCCTTACGGTCAAGAGCCATCCATATCACCATGCCACAAAAATGATCAAGCGTATCGGTACAGACCATTCCGTTCAATCCGTGCTGCACCATGTAAGGCACCGCTCCTATCAATGGTCTTGCCACCACAAGACATCCGCTGTTCATAGCTTCATTTAGTACAGCGCCCCAGCCCTCTTTTTCATCACTTGTAAATATGAAAATATCGGCTTTTTCCATTTCTGCACGTATCTCTTCCGGTTTAAGGAAACCGGTAAACCTTACTACTTCCTCCAGGCCTTTTTCTTTCACCTCAGCCCTCAGTGCACCTTCCATCTCGCCGCCACCGGCCATGGTAATTTTGAAGCCGCCATTATCACGAAGCTTACCTAAAAGCTCCGGTCTGATACCCCTGTCTCCATTCTTCGCATGCAACAGCTTATCTGCTAAAGCAATGGCATACTCCGGATGTTTCCAGTCAATCATCCTGCCGGCCCAGAGTATACGCACAGGCTCACCGTCATGGCTTTTTTTCGCCATCAGTTCATCAATGTCATAATGCTTTACTTCAGGAAAATAGCCCCAGACAAATTTCTTTTTGGGATATGCGTGTATAAGCTTGAAATCCGAACCTACATAGGCTCCGGCACAGAGAAGATATACCTGAGACTTACGGTACTGAATATGGTCGTGGTATTTTTTCTTAAGACCCTTAGGTGAAACGAATTTCCATTGGCCCTCTTTATAAATGCGCTCACTGTATCTGAAGGTAAGCTTTCCGGCCTGAAGGCGTGGCTCAATCTCATCCTCCATCTCGACACCACCCCAGATCACAATATCGCTCTCCAGGATATCTTTCCGTGTGGCATCAATATCATCATGAAAAATCTTCACATACGGATAATCTGTTATATCTATTCCCCAGCCCATGTGGACTCTCTCCTCTTCCATAGGCTCGGTCTGGTAAAAGCAAAAATCAACTCCATCCGCTCCGGAAAAAGCTTCGCAAAGCGGCCTTTGATGGTGATTAAAATAATTTGATACAAATACTACTCTCACGGCTCACATGTCTCCGGCTCTCCCACGGTCTCCGATTTGGCCGCTCCCCAGGAAGAAAATTCAGTATTATAGGTCTGCTCATAGTAAACGGTGCAGTCACCTCCGTAGCAGTCTCCATTGATAGTGCCAGCCTCAAAATCAACCCTATATCTGTCACCTATAGCAAAAGAGACCCCGTTTATTTTTTCAGGATCCAGACCATCAATTGAAAAACTCAGTGTCAATTCGTCAGCATCCACTGCGACATCATCACCTTCAAATAAAACCGGATTGCCATCCGCAATGATCACACCCACATAATTGTTATTATGCAGTTTTCCATTTTTAAAAAAACCTTGTACTCCATAGGGATACTCTTCATCATAAATGTATTTGTCGTCAAAACAGATAAACATTTTCCCATCATCAATATATACCGACTCCAGGCCAAGCAGGTTGTCCGGATTACAGGAAAAGATCTCATCCCCTTTCACCTCTGCTTTTTTGCCACAAGCGGTTAAAAGCATAAGTAAGGCCATCAGCATTACAATCAAACAATTTTTCTTTTTCATTTTTCTCTACACTCTGTATTCAAGAAACATTATTCACAAAGCCTACCGAAACATAATTGTCAATGATAGCACGCAGGTCCGTTCCCTCCGGCGCATCCCATATCCTCTTTGAGGAAATACGGTATCCCTTTACTCCGGCCTCCTCAGATTCCTTACTGTATGAATCATCATAAAAACCGTCAGTGAATACAACCGTTC
Organism: Lachnospiraceae bacterium; assembly: GCA_024689605.1. The sequence goes on along the minus strand of JAILDD010000275.1, from coordinate 7,392 downwards.
CCGTCTTTATACCTTTGCATTCCGCAAGGGTGCATTCCGGGAAATTGATGCTCCATACCTGGTTCCTGCCCTGAGGGTTCTCCATGCAGTACTCCATCATTTCCGTGAGATACCTGTCACATACTTCCTTGCAGTCTCCGGCTCCCCTTGAAAAAGCTATGGAATGGATTCCGAGATGACGTCCCTCAAAAGCAGCGCCGATAGTTGCTGAGTACTGGACATCCGATGAGATATTGTAGCCTTTATTTATCCCTGAAAAGACATAATCCGGTGTCCTCGGAAGCAACTGCTTAACACCGATATTTACACAGTCGGCAGGCGTGCCTGAGCAGGCATAGGCTGTCACACCCTCAATCTGCATGTCATATTCCCACACTTTAATGGGCTCTTTGCAGGTAATGCTGTGGGACATGGCACTGCGCTGTCCGTCCGGAGCCACCACATACACATCACCGTATCTCAAAGCTTCCTCAGCAAGCTGTTTTATTCCCGGTGCATCTATCCCATCATCATTGGTAATAAGGATTAGTTTCTTGTCCATATATATATCCCCTCAAAATTATTTATGACAGACAGATATTCAGAACATCCCGAAGCACTTGCACGGCAAATCCTTTATGGAGACTTTCCTGAACACCATTTGGTATTCTAACATCTTTTTTATGTCCATGCCACCGCCTTACTATGAAGAACTCCGATCCGTCTTGCAACGGATTTATATGATCATATCTTCGTATGCGGATTCCTGTACTGGCCATGCTTTCTGGTGGCACCGCCGCCATATTGAATGGCAAATTTGGGGCAATGATGTAGACATCCAAGACACAATGCACATCTTTCCTTTACCCAGACCGGCTTACCATCCCGCATCTCAATCGCCTTTACCGGACATTTCGACGCACAAAGACCACAGCCTATGCAGCCATCTTCCAGATGCAGGTTCTTTGTCTTTCTGGCAAAACCGAATGCGATATCGCTGAAGAAACGCACAAAGTACGGTAACCGCAGGGACATATGATTTCCCTGCTCCTTATTGCGTATCCTCTCCATGACTCTGTCCATCTCAAGCTCAGCCTTTTCATTCTGACCGGCTACTTTTTCAGGATCACTTAAGTCAAACCAGACTGTCCAGTTGTCCGGCATCTTTACACTGAATGCCCCATTCATTGCGACTCCTTTTGATTTCAGGAGTTTCTTGGCATCTGCGCCGGTGCATCCGGGGGTAGTGCCGTATGTAGCTATGACGAATACATAGTTATCTCCTTCAGATTCTATTGTCACTCTGTTTAAAAATTCTCTTATTATAGTAGGAAGCTCTACAAAGTATGTAGGAGTAATGATCCCAAGATATTCACCCTTTTTAAGATGTATGCTGTCACCTGATGTCAGGACAGACTCAGCCCTGTCACCCAGCGCCTCCGCAACCCTTTCGGCAACATGTTTGCAGTTTCCCGTAGAAGAAAAATATAAAATCATATCCTTGTCACCTTTCCATTGGTAAGATACCCTCGCATATCTATGGTACGCAGCCAGCTTGAAAGACGTTCATCCAATTCACCTTCGTCCTCTTCATAATGACTGCTGCTCCAACAATCGGGATTTCCGGTGCAATACAGCTCTATGTCTCCCATAAAGGTCCTGGACAGATAATACAGTGCTTTTGCGCTTACAAGCGTTCCGTTTTCATCCCGATAAAGCTCTACCCTGAACAGTGGATCAAAAAGAGCGTCCCCATTATAATCTGCGTATGAACACATTTCTATTATTTCTCTGTCCTCGTAGTCCGTGCTGTGATAGATCCTGATTTCCCAGTCCTCTTCTATAGTTATGCTGCTATTCTCATTTCCTGTATAATCAAGAATCTTCGCTATCTTTTTGCCATTGCTGTTTCTTAATTCTTCCATTTGTGCGGTCTCCTTCCTGATCCCGGATTATGACCGGTCTTTATGTCCCTAATATAATGGTTCCTAAATACTTTTGCGACTGTTATCTCAGTATAGCATTTCGAAAATCTGTATGCGACATTATAGTGTCAGGCCAAAAACAGCGGAATTAAGATTTTTTCTTTTAACCAGTCAATGTATAACATTTCTCCGTCATTATCCTTCTTACTGCCTGAGCTGATCTTATCAAAATAAAAATACTGAACCTGTGCCTCTCGCCCATCCATAAAATATTCCAGTATTTTACTTCTGCTCTTACATGGCATCATATAAATCAGTTTGATATCTTTTGATCCCCAGTCTGACGGCTTGCTGTTAGTAACAATCTGGGCTGCCTGAAATAAAAACTTTTGTGATGATTTAATTTTTTTATTTTTCATAAGAGTTCTTATGTACTGTTCAGTTCTTTCTCTCTGCTCTTCCTGCGGATCAGACTTACTAAGACTGCTGACCCGTTCACTAAAACCTGTCTTCGAGTCAGTAAGACTTTTAACAATTCTATCCGTCACTGAAACTAAATCGCTATTTTCTTCATCAGTAATCCCAAATACGCTTTTAAGCAGCTCAGTAAATTCGTCTAAAAGTTTTTTTCCATTATAATTATTCAGCTTTTCCCCATATGCATCCAACTGCTCTTTATCTATACTTCCCATAGATGTCTTAAGTTCAACAAGGTATATGCTTTTATTATCCATAAGCACATAATCTGCTTTTCTATTTCTATGATCTTCGGCAGATGTTTTCAAAGGAAATTCTTTTGTGATATAAACAGGCTTCCCGGTAAAAGTAATCTGCTCTTTTAAAAGATCTGCAATAAGCGGTGTCATCATCGTATCAAGCACCACCTCAGCTTTTATTCCGGCGAAATAATAATCATTCAATACACTGTCGCTTATCAGTTCGTCCAGCATGATCGATCCTGTATCATTTTTTCCACTCATATCTCATATACCTCTCCCGCATTCTTTTTTTCTATCCTGCTGATAAACTTTCCAAATGCATCCACCTTTATAAAATCCTCAACACTTTCCGTATGCATTGGAATGATCGCACATGGATCTGTCAAATCCATAAGCCTTGCAAGATCCTCCACATACGCATGGCCGCTTGTATGCAATTGTTCCATATGTCCGCCCCCCATGTGTCCATCCATAAAACTCACCACAGCAGGATCCTCAGCCTTTCCGCCTTTCAGGTACCCGTCCCACATGGAATATACTATAAACGGATCTTTCATTTTATTTAACAAAGATTTAAATTTCCCGGGCCTGACAGCCGGATTACGATCAGGTCTTGCCAGCATCACAACCCCTTTTTCATTTATAAGTTCCCACCTTGCCATCACAAAAGGATGCCTGTCTGTCCCCGGAACTTTAAATGCTTTCAGATCTCTCATACAGTACTCGTTATCATCCGGACAGATAACATTTATGTTTTCACGGTATCTGTAATCTCCGGGGAAATATTTATGCCTTGCTTCAATAGCGAGCTTCATGATCCTCGCCTGATAAGGATCGCAGACAAATGCCATTTCCTCCGGAACAGCATTATAAAAACTCATAACACTGTCAATGTTGGTCGAAGAAACCAGTACCACATTTTCTCTGTGGGACGAAAATATCTCCATGGCTTTCTGCTTGAGCTGTGCCTCAGTCCTTATGGGATTATATGCACTTTCTGCTATCCTTGATACCATCGTTCCCTCTGTTACCAGAATATCTGTCTTTCCAACTTTCTGCGTTATCAATTTTTCGAAAGTACTATGTCCCGGTATACCATGAGCTCTGAAATCCCCGGTATAAAGTATCTGTTTGCCATTCAGTTCTATCACAAACATATATGCATCTAACGCAGAATGGTCACAAACCAGCGGCATGACCTTTATACCGCTGAAATCCTTATATGTTCCGGGACGCCAATATGGCTTTATCCTGCTTATTACAGGCAACTCCGTTTCATTTTCTTTTCCATTCTTTATTTTTACAAAATCTACTCCGGTCGCGATTAATTTCATAATCTCTATTGCGGTTCTTCCGGCGAATAGCGGAATATCATCAGGTATCCTGTTTTTCAATCCCACATGGTCGCCATGATAATGAGTAAAAAGCACTGCATCAGTCTTTACATCCTTGTCGGAAAAAACTTCTTTTACCAATTCATCATCAGCTGCTTCTGCATTATCAGCTCCTGGAAGAACAGCACCAAAATCAATAAGAATACGATGACTTCCTTTTCGTATCTCAGTAACTACTCCACCAATCTGATTTACTCCTCTGTATATTTTTATCCAGCCCATCTAGACCTCCGCTTTTTAAAAACCTATCCTTCGCTTTTTTTCTTCCCTGTATGTAATCTTCAGCTCTTCAAAATCTTCCGGGAGAAGTGTCTGCAGTTCAGATTTGTTTATGTTCCTGCAGCACTGTCCGTATAGTCTTCCCGATTGGTTTAGCATCGCTTTTTCAAGCACATTCCTGACATAACGTCCGTTACCGAAATTTTCCGTCTTTGATGCATTATAGAATATTCTGCTGCACTTTTCCAAGGCATCCCCGGTTACCCTGTATCCTCTATCTTTTGACATCAGCTCAAGAATCGCCAACATCTCCTCCACGCTGTAGTCATCAAATGATACATGAAAAGCTATCCTGCTGCTCAATCCCTCATTTCTTTCAAGGAAATCATTCATAGGCACAGGATATCCCGCAAATATAACTATCACTTCTTTGCGCATATTCTCCATTTCCTGCACTATTGTATTTATTGCCTCATCCCCAAAGCTGTGGCTGTCATCTAAAAGTGAGTATGCTTCATCAATAAATAACACCCCGCCTTTGGCTTCTCTGAACTTTCTTTTTACACATTTTGCAGTCCAGCCCACATATCTCCCGACCAGATCACTTCTTCCACACTCCACAAAAGCTCCGGTTTCCAGGATCTGTTCTTCTGAAAGTATCTCCGCAATAAGCCTTGCCACAGTGGTCTTGGCGCATCCCGGATTCCCGGTAAAAATCATATGACGTGAAATATCGCAGCTTTCAATGCCAAATTTTTCACGCTTTTTTTCCAGCCTGTAAAATGCAAGTATTCTGTCAGCCAGGGATTTCACATTATTTAATCCCGTCATTCCCATAAGTTTTTCATAAGCTCTCTGTTTTTTATACTTCTTTTTTGTTTTATATCTTCTCTGAGAGCTGTACGAGATATATGCTTTTTCCTTAAGACATCTTCTCTTCCATGATTCAAATGTTTTATGAACATCTGCTGCCATATAAGAATTCCGGTCATCAAGTTCCTTAAAAACATTTTCATCCACTAATTCGGCATAGCGTGATGACCGTATCAACCCTTTCAAATACTCCCTAGCCTCATCTCTGTCGCCCCTGCCTTCTTTTATCAAAATGATATCGATTTTATCAGACAGCGCATCTATCATATGGTGGCCAAAACCCGGTTCAGAAGTGTTTTCAATAAAGAAAAACTGTGTATCCTCTTTACTCTTTAAAATATGATCAGTAAGGTACCTCTCAACTCTCCCAAACTCCGTAGCATATTCCTGTTCATCAGATACACCTTTAAGCTCCATTGCGACAGCTGAAAGTCCTGATCTTTCAATAAGATTATCCATACCACTCTCATTAAAACATCCGGAGGTTATCGAGGTAATTGTACTGATACGGGCAGACGGAAGGCGTCCCTGCGAACGAAGCGCTTTCGCAAGCAGATACACTATTTCCATAGCTGCCTCCATATTTCCTGCCTTAATGTGGTAGTGTACCGGAATGCCATAGAATCTGCTGCTATTGCCTTCAAAATAAATCCTGTCCAATTCTTCCCTTAGACTGCGATCTGCCATTATAACAGCCGCTTCCCTTTCTGCCTCATCCCTGGTCTTTAGCGTCTCATCCAATACTTCTTCTTTGACATTAAAACAGCCACTTTCAAAATCGATCCTCATTCCTGCATTTCTCGAAAAGCGTCTGCGTCCTGATTCAAAAAAGCCGTTATCCCATCCCGTATCTATATGTACACTGAGTTCCTTAACAGTTATCTCTCTGATAACGCTGCATTCCACCATTTTAATATTCATCATCTGCTGTGCAAATTTTTCAACCTTCCGGCTAAGCTGATCCAGGACAGCAGGCTCAACTGTCATGGCTACAACATTAAAGCCATCTTCACTGACGCAAAAAATGCATGAATAATTTTCACCGAAATCAATATTCAGAAGCTTATTAACAGCCTGTATCTTTTTTTCCGCATTATCCTCTTCAACACAGTTAAAAATACATTTATAGACCAGTTCATAACACAACATAGACCTTACCTCCTTGTTTCAGCTAGTTTAACGATCCTTAAATACCCAGACCAAATACCTCACACCGGATACTTACCTGAAAGTGTAGGAAGCAGAACGATAGCCCTCTCATATTCAGGAACGATCACGATGCTCTGAAAACAGTCTATCAGCTGTTAAAATTCTAAGCGACGCTATAGCGTCAGGTTAGCGCGGTATGATAAAATAAATAACAAAGATTTCCCACTTGTTATATATCACTCACTTTCTCACATCGGCAGCTTATCCTCCGATGTAAAGAAGTATGATAAAAAAAGACTTGTGAATTATTATGAAAACAATCAGACGACAGATTTATATATACCAGTACATAAGAGACTCGTACTACCATGGTCCTACAGAGCTTCGAAATAAGTTCGGTATTGGGACTCGCATGCTTCAGCGAGACCTCAAGGATCTTAGAGACTGTGGACTGTTATATTTAAAATATAACAAAAAAAATGACAATTATGATCGTGTCGATCCACCGGCAGTTAAACCGGTCATAAAAATGACTGAACGCAGAAAAAAACACCTTGCAAGGCTGTACCGTCTGGGGACACTTATATATGGACTTACCAGAACAGGGCTATATGAGCTTGAATGTTATGAATCAGAATATGATGAATATTTTGAATATAAGGAGCTGATAAAGGAAGATCCTGTTCAATTCCCTCCCGAATATCTTGGGGAACTGCCCGACATGCCTCTCTTTGCAGACACAAAAGCAGAATACTACAGACTTTTTCCTGACAGTAACGAACGCACAAGGGCAAGAGATTTTGAAGAACTCACCGAAATCGGGTTTACAGTCAAATACAGTCGGCGTTACCGCGCCTTTCTTGTCGGCCCCGAAATGGATTTAGACGAGGAAAGACACTGGAAAAACACCCGGAGGAATTCATAAGCCGGCGATACGTTATTATTAATATTTAAAACTTCCCACACCGTATAGTCTTGTCTGACGGTGTGGGAAGTTTCAGTTCATAAGTTATTCAATTATCACGAATCCCTGTATCGCCTGTTTCCGGCGCTCACATAAAGAGATCACCCTGCGAAGCCAGCGACGCTTTGTATTTTTCAGATGAATAAATATAATGACTTCAGACTTATCCC
>JAILDD010000116.1 GCA_024689605.1 Lachnospiraceae bacterium | reverse complement strand
ATGGGATATAAACAGGAATATGTTGCACAGTATCTCGGAACATCCCAGACTATGTATGCCCGTTATGAACGCGGTGCGAATGAAATGCCCATAAGGCACCTTATAAGACTATGCGAATTATATAATGTTTCTGCAGACTATTTACTTGGACTCTCCCGAAATAGAATGAGAAATGTTTAACTTCAATAGTTTTTCTTCACAGCATTCCGGATATTCAGAAAAATAAAACCACCGAATCAACGCAAAGCATTATGCTTCTTGTCTTATCCAATGGTCGATATGTCACAATAAAGCCGAGGCTCAGTTCACCTTTTCAAACTCAAAGGTATTCAGGAACTTCCGTGCCCTGTCTGTCTTGGGCTCTGTGAAGAAGGATGCAGGATCTGAGTCCTCCACAATACTGCCGCCGTCGAGAAAGATCACCCTGTCGGCTATTGCCCTTGCGAAAGCCATTTCATGAGTAACTATCAGCATTGTTCTCTGCTGCTTTGCAAGATCAAGGATTACATCCAGCACTTCCCTTACCATTTCCGGATCAAGTGCCGCCGTCACCTCGTCAAAAAGCAGTATCTCCGGATGCATTATGAGAGCCCTCACAATCGCCACCCTCTGTTTCTGTCCACCGGAAAGCTGTCTCGGATAGCTGGATACCTTTGATAAAAGCCCTACTCTGTCAAGAAGCTGCTCTGCTTCTTTTTTTACCTCATCCTTTTTTCTCTTCTGCACTTTTATGGGTGCCAGCATCACATTTTCAAGTATAGTCTTGTGGGGAAAAAGGTCGTAGCTCTGGAATACCATGCCGATTTTTTCACGGTATTTCGACTTACGGTCCACAAGAGGATTGATGATATTGTCCTCAAGTATCACCTTTCCTTCCTGAATATCTTCCAGGCCGTTTATGCAGCGGAGCAGAGTGCTCTTGCCGCATCCCGAAGGACCCACCACCACAAGCACCTCACCCTTTTTCACGGAAAGATTTATATCCTCCAGTATCGTGAGGTCATCAAATGATTTTTTTAAATGTTCTATCTTAAGTATCTCTTCCATGGTAAACCTCCATGCATTTCCTTAGTTCTCCCAGCGTTTCTCCAGATATTTCGACAGACAGCTTATGGGCCAGCAGGCCAGGAAATATAGAAGAAAGATAGTTGCGAAAATTCCAAAAGCCGCTCCCGGTGATGTCTTTCTGTTAGCCTCAATGATCTGCTGTCCCGTTTTCAGCACTTCCACTATTCCTATCATCATGATCAACGAAGTGGTTTTTATCATTCTTGTTATCAGGTTGATCGAAAGGGGCAGAAGCCTCCTTCCCACCTGGGGGATGATTATGTAGATATAGGTCTGCAGCTTTGTAAAACCGAGAGCTTTGCTGCTTTCGTATTGTATAACCGGTATGCTTAAGAGACTTCCCCTCACAAGGTCTGCCATCTCAGCCGTCCCCCAGAATGAAAACACTATAATTGAAGAAAGCTCTGCGGATATGTTTTTACCTGTAAGTTTTGTAAAACCGAAAAACACAATGAACAGCAGTACCAGCTGCGGCATTATTCTGACGATTTCCAGATAAATCCTCGTCACCGCATTTATCAGAGGCTTTTTCTGGGACATAAGCATGCCTACGATTATCCCTAAGAATATGCTGATAACAACGGATACAAGGCTTATCTTCATCGCCACTCCCAGTCCCTCCAGGAGACGGAGCATATTTTTTCCCTTTAAAAGAACTTCAAAACCCATACTTATATATCTCCGTATATTTTAAACCTTGCCTTCTTTTCAGCCACTGTTCCCAAAATTGAAACCGGAAGCAGCATGATAATATAAAAGACGACGAGAAGGAACAGACTTTCCGTCGTGTCATAATAAAGACCTATAAGATCCTTTGCTGTGAACATAAGGTCCATAAGACTTATGGATGAAAATACACTTGTTTCCTTAAGCAGAAAAATAATGTTTGCAACTACAGCCGGCACACTCATGGCAAAAGCCTGTGGCAGTATCACCAGCCTGAAAAGCTGTGGCTTCGTCATTCCCAAGGACAGCGCGCTTTCCGTCTGTATCTTCGGAACAGATTCAAGACCGCTTCGTATGCTCTCTGTCATATAGCTTCCGCCGAGAAGACCCAAACCTATGATGCCGCATATCTCTGCTGACACCCTGATTCCCAGTATGGGAAGCCCGTAATACATAAAGAACAGCTGAACCAGTAAAGGCGTATTTCTGAAAAGTTCCACATACACCTTAACAGCAGCCGACAGAACCGGTATCTTAAAATAAAGAATGAAGGCGCATATCAGTCCCAGTGCAAAAGACAGTGCAATACCAAACCACCCTGTTTTTATGGTCAGTAAG
>JAILDD010000251.1 GCA_024689605.1 Lachnospiraceae bacterium | reverse complement strand
GATGCGCTCTCAAATGCAATGGATGCTCTGGCTGAGATGGGTGCTGCCGAACAGATGGCAGAACTTGTAGATAAGCTTGAGGATATGGGTGCAAATGCAGAGGTAATGGCTGAAGCAGAAGCTGCACTGGCAGATGCGGAGTCAAACAGCGGCCCTGATTCACTTGCAGGAGACGGAACTGATGCTGATGCAGACGGAAGCGGTGACAAGACCGGTCTTCTCGGACTATCAGATGATGAAATGATGTCACTTCTCGAAGACCTCTTTGGAATGGCATTTGAGGATATGAGCCCCGGAATGAAGGCAGAATTCCTGGCAGTCCTTTCGATACTCGGAAATGAGGGATATGACAATTTTGCAGCACTTGCCGCGAAGATTGCCCAGGAACTCAGCGAGGAAGGTAATCAGTATATATACACACCGTATAAAAATGATGCGGATAATATTTATATATCCTTAGTATCCGTATCCACAGCAGCAGGTTACAGATATGTATCCACAGGGGATGCCTGTACACTGGCAAAGAGCAAGGGCTCACTGACATACACATTTTCACCCTATGGCCTTAAGTACGAAAAGATCGAAAGCGGGGAGTCAAGCGAGGAAGACCTTCTGCATACGGTTGTAACACAGAACAATATGTACTTAAGAAGTGAGGATGCGAAGGCAATATTCGACTGCAGGGCAGTAAATGTTCCGGATTGCAACGGCGCCTATGCAGTATGTCTCCTCAGCAAGAAGATGGATGATGCTGAGAGCAAGGTTAGCGAATTGAAGGGAGAGTAACAGATGGCTGATTATCCTATAATCTCGGACGTTAGCTCATATATCGTGAGAATGCTTCGCGAAAAGATGTGCCCGGAGCCTATTCCGTCTCCGAACAATATAGAGATATCTTCTCCTGCATCACAGGACGTTGACTACATAGTAGGGCTTTACCTGTATGACATAAGAGAGGACATGGAAGTGGCACAGCCCAAGAGGATCCAGAAAGGCAGGATCCAGCTTCAAAAGCCGCCAAGACCGTATGATCTTTTCTATATGGTCTTCATAAACGGGGGAGGCCAGATGGGCCTGAAAGACCCGGATATACAAAAAATCATCGGACGAGCTGCACAGATCGTCAACGACAACAACTCTGTGTATCCACACGAGCTCCAGGGCTGGCTGGATACGCAGGAACCTCCGATAGTACTGTCTCAGGCGAAGATAAGTCTGGAGGAGAAGGTAAGGGTGTGGCAGGCTATCAATAAGCCCTATCAGATAAGCCTGTTCTATAAGGCGGCACCCGTCTACCTGTCGAGTGAGGTCGTTATCAATACACCTCGTGTTGTTGATAGCGAGTTCAATCTGGGCATAACCGGTGACAAAAATGAATCCTGACTTCTGCCAAAGGCGTAAAGTGGCAGGGTTGAAGGGAAGAAAGGAGGAATGTGAGCATTTCTGTAATCAGAGCGAGACTGGATCTGTTGGTGTCACTTCTTGACACGACTACCGGGCAGCCGGTAAACACACTTGATGTGAGGATCTATCGCAACGGAGAGCTGACCAGGCCAGCTTCAAGAGGCGGCGGGAACTACATTTTTATCAACACGGACAGAGAAGACTTTCTCATGCGAGTGGAGGTAAGAGGATATGAGTCCTGCGATGTGCCTATAAAGTATGCCGAGCTCGATGAAAGAGTACCGCAATGTCTATTGTTCCTGATGCCTTCAGAGAGCAAAAAGAGCGGAATACCGGTAATGGATTACTCAGGCGATGATCCAAAGATCACGGCCATAGAAGCAATCAACATTGATACTACTAACATAAGCTTCGCGTCCTTTACCAAGCGTGACAACTCAATGGATTTTTTCAGTCAGGCAAGAACAAGTCTGACATTCGACAACCAGTACTACGCAATCCTGAAACCGGACAGAAAGGGCTATGTAAAAGTCAGGATCAAAGAGGTACTGTCAGTACAAAAGGTTCGTCTATATGACGCACCGCCGCCCGAAGGACTGGAGAAAAATGCACCGATAGCCAGGATCATATTTGGTCAGGTGAATGACGGACATTATATCATCCGTGTAAGGGCAGGAAGGCCGAATGACAGATACATCATCTGCAAACGGTATGATGATCATGAAGAATTTGAAATGGTTGTCTTCGGAGATGATGGAAAACCTGTGAACGTACAGGATAGTGCAGAAGAAAGCGAGTAACGGAAAGGAGGAATAAATGCCGAATGTTGTAACAAACGGAGCAATGTGCAGATGTGCATTCAGTGCTACGACAGCCCCGCTAAAGGTTACATCACAGATGAAACTAAGTATCGAGGGAAAGCCGGTGGCAACAATATGCGACAATCAGCCTTTTGCAAACCTGGGACCATTCGGAATGTGTACAAATCCGGCTAATCCGGCGGTAGCAGCGGCGATGGGAGCACCACAGCCCTGCACTCCGATGACGGGGACACCCTGGATGGGAGCAAATCCAAAGGACATGGCAGGAAACTATCCGATACTTACGGACACATGCACGACAATGTGCGCATACGGCGGGACTATCACAATTGACAGTGCCGGACAAGTTAAGACACAAAATCAATAACAATGAAAGGATAAGGTAAGAATTATGGCAGAATATTTTTCACCTGGAGTCTATGTTGAGGAATATGATAATTCACCCAGAAGTATCGAGGGTGTAGGAACAAGCACAGCCGGCTTCGTCGGCATGGCTGAAAAAGGTCCTGTTTCAGGAATTCCTCAGCTTGTGACAAGCTTCAAGAGCTTCCGTCAGCAGTTTGGCGGTTTCTTAAGTGAATTCAAATACGGCGAGTACAGATATCTCGCTAACAGCGTTGAGCAGTTCTTTAACAACGGAGGAACAAGATGCTACGTAATGCGTGTAGCTCCTCAGGATGCACTTCCTGCAACAGCAGACAAGGGCGTTGTAAAGTTCATCGCTGCAAATCCCGGTAAGTGGGGCGACAAGATCCAGGTTGCTTTAACAACCGTTAAGAAGGTAAAGATGCAGCTCATCGAGAAGACTCAGGTTGGCTTCAAGGCTAAGAAGACTGAGGGCTTCAGAGAAGGTGATGTTGTAGAATTCAACGGAACTTTCCACAAGATCAAGGCTATACTTGATGACGTAGTTGTATTTGATGACAAGATGCCGGACAGCGTTGTTGACAACGGCACAGTTCCCAAGAATTTCGTATATCTTGTAACCTTCGACCTGATGGTAACTGCAGGTGATGATTCAGAGACATACACAGATATGACACTGAACAACCAGTCACCCGCATTCATCGCAAACCGCATGAAGCACAGCGCTATCGTTAAGCTTGAAGTTAAGGATACCGACAAGGCATTAAGCCCTGTAGAAGCTATCCTCGGCAAGGGCCTTACAAGCGGCGCATTCCTTCTTGCAGGCGGTTCCGACGGTTCCATCGCTAAGGTTAAGGCCGGCACATTCATCGGTGAGGACGGCGGCCCCGGCAACAGAACCGGTCTTCAGGCATTCATCGAGAACAGCACCATTTCAATGATCGCTGTACCCGGTGTTACAGATCCCGAAGTAGTAGTTGCACTTGTTGCTCACTGCGAGAACTTAAAGAACAGATTTGCTGTTATCGATATGCCCGGTGATATGTATAAGACAGAGGATCTCATCCGTTATCGCGGACTCATTGATTCTACTTATGCAGCTATGTATCATCCCTGGATCCAGGTACTTGACCGTTCAACAGGCAATGCCGGTTTCATTCCTCCTTCGGGAGCTATCATGGGTGTATACTCCAGAACAGATATCGCCCGCGGCGTACACAAGGCACCTGCGAACGAGACCATCTTCTGTACAGGTCTTAAGACCAACTACAACAAGGATGAGCAGGATATCCTTAATCCCGAGGGAATCAACCTTATTCGTTCCTTCCCGGGACAGGGCATCAGAGTATGGGGTGCAAGGACAGCAAGCTCCAATTCTGCATTCAAGTATGTCAACGTTCGTCGTCTGTTCATCTTCGTGGAAGAGAGCATCAAGGCCAACACCAACTGGGTTGTATTCGAGCCCAACGATCAGATGCTGTGGCAGAGAGTTGCACTTACTGTTTCTTCCTTCCTGGATGGTCTGTGGAGAAACGGCATGTTAGCAGGCAGCACCGCATCAGAGAGCTATTTCGTAGAGATCGGTACCTCAACAATGACAAGGGACGACATCATGAACGGCAGACTTATCTGCAACATCGGTATCGCTCCTTCGAGACCTGCCGAATTCGTTATCTTCCGCGTAACTCAGCATACCGCTGAAGCCGGCGGCGGCGGAGAAGAAGGCTGACGAGAGTATTGACTGAAGTAAAAAGTAAGTAAAGGTTCGGCCCCTGAGGGGGCTGGACAGTTACGAGGATGATTTGAAAGGAGATTAAATTATGGCAGGTACAACTCA
>JAILDD010000247.1 GCA_024689605.1 Lachnospiraceae bacterium | reverse complement strand
GTTGTCTTCTTTGCTGCGGGCTTAGCTGCTGCCTTTGCTGTTGTCTTCTTTGCTGCGGGCTTAGCTGCTGCCTTTGCTGTTGTCTTCTTTGCTGCGGGCTTAGCTGCTGCCTTTGTTGTTGTCTTCTTTGCTACAGCTTTTTTAGCTGTTGCCTTTTCTGCAGTCTTCTTAGTAGCTGCCTTCTTTGTTTCTGCCATAATTTTCCTCCGTTAAATTAAATGATGATTTTAAAAAATAAATGCAAAAACCTTTTTACATTCACGATTTTATCTTATTATGTAAATCATTTCAACTATTTTTGTTGATTTTTCAACGTTTTTTCAGCTTTTTATAATGTTTTTTAATTCTTCTATCGTAAATTCATAATCCTTTTCACAGAAATCGCAATGTAATTTTATATTTTCACCATCATCTATCATCGACTGCAGCTCTTCGTTTCCAAGGCTTATCAAGGCCTTTGTTACACGTTCAATAGAACAGTTGCAATAATATCTTACCGGCATCCGATCTTCAATCTTAACATCATCAAGAAGCTCTTTCATTATATCCTCAATGCTTTTCCCATGTTCTATTTCCTGTGTAACAGACGAAAAAGCAGCTAATCTTTTTTCTATGATATTAAGCGTTTCATCTGAGGCAAATGGCATCACCTGAATGATAAAGCCTCCCGAATTTTTTACGCTTCTGTCTCTGTCTATCAATACACCAAGTGCAACTGATGTGGGAATCTGTTCACTTTCCGCAAAATAATATGTAAGGTCCTCTGCTATCTCACCGGAATGCAAAAGTGTCTGACCTACGTATGGTTCCTTCATTCCCATATCTCTTATTACAGAAAGCATTCCGCTGCCGATGCCTCTGCCCACATCAAGATGTCCGTCATCGCGAAGCGGAAGATCCACATGATTGTTATAGGCCAAACCCTTAACATTGCCATTTGGATCAGCCGTAACAGTCAGACTCTTTATCGGTCCGTCACCATCAATTTTTAATGTGATGATATCCGATTCAGCTTTCCCCATTGCTCCCATCATAAGTCCTGCAGTTAGAAGACGGCCTAAAGCCGCAGTACAAAGAGGAGACAGATCATGGATCTGTCTCGCTTCTTCAACCGTATCTTTTGTGTATGCTGCAAAGAACCTTATCTGATCGCCAAATGCAGTTCCCCTTATCATCTCATCTTTCATAGAACCATGCCTTACTTCTTTTTCTTCTTTATCATACTGCCCACATCCATACTGTACCGCTCGTGATGTACCTTCTTTATCTCATACATCCGCTTATCAGCGATTCCCAGTGCTTCAGTTATATTAAAGTCTTCATCAAAAACAGTATTATAAATACCATAGCTTGCCAACACCCTGTAATCTTTTCCCGAAGTCTCATTATAAGCATCCAGAGACGCATCAATCTTTTTTATGATGCTGTCTTTTTCACACTCCCCTATGATAACGGAAAAAATCTCATCACCGCCAAATCTCACATTGAATGCGCCTTCTGGACAGGATTTTTTCACTGAAGCAGCAAGGGTCGCTATAGCCCTGTCACCTTCTTCATGGCCGAAGTTATCATTAATTGCTTTAAGTCCGTCCAGATCGTACATGATAATAGTAACGGGGATTCCAGAATTCTTCTTTTCTTCCTCAATCTTACCAAAGACATTGTTAAAACCGTTCCTGTTATACAACCCTGTCAGAAGATCATGCTCATAATAGTCATTTACCTGCTTTACAAGATTTTTCTGATAGCTCATATTGATGTAGCTGCCTATTCCCATACAGAGAGTCCCTGTTGTACTTGCAGTTCTTGTGTATCTTGTATTATCACAGTCCGCATAGTTGTAACAAACATATCCCATAGGAATATTCATATAATCAAGGGAATTGAATATTAGCGGATTTCCTGTTTCCACCATGCCTGAAAAAAGTGCATTCTCCGGACTTAATATTACCTTTCCTTCCTCAAGCTGTCGAATGATACGGTATTCATCCATATCAACATACATGGCAAGATCCTTTGGATCAAGCTTATTCTCTACAGAATCAAAATAATACTCGTCGCTCCTGAAACAGTTTTTATTAAGTACCAGAAGCATATTACCCATAATGTCCTGATCGTAAAGCTTTCTGTCATTAAGTCTGTCGACCATTTCTTCAGGGGTCCGGCTTGCCTGCATATCCATTATAATCTTATACATCATCTGGATATCATCCTGATGCCTGTAGAATCCAAAATTAAAGTTATTAAGAAGTACATCATTATCTATTGTGTTGGAAGGATCACCGGTCGACTCATTTGCAACAAATATAGGCAGCACTTTTGTACATATATTGTCATCACTTGAAATCGTACCGTCAAACACAGCTTCGAGATAATTTACGGTTGCATCGGAAAAAGCCGGAGTAAGACAGGCGGCAGTTGTTATTTTAGGTGACACCATAAACACTTCATCCAGGCCATCAAAACCTGTTATTATCAGGTCATCAGGAATCGAGTATCCATTCTGCTGAAAAACCTTGCTGACATTTATGGCCATAATATCATTAGCACAGAACAGGGCATCAGGTATATCGCCGGATGCAATAATACGCTTCGCCTCACCTACTGCGGGGACAGCCCAGAAAAGGCCATAACTCACCATGCTTTCATCAAAAGTAAAGCCGTACTCCGTTATTACCTTTTTGAACGCATCAATTCTCTCATCGGAAAATTTGTTACCGGGAATACCCGCCATGATGTGTGGTCTTTTTATATCCCGTTTTTCAAAAGCATGGCGAACAATATTTTCAAAACCGGCTTTGTAATCAAAAACTATACCGGAAGCATTCTCATACGCTCCGTCAACCACAAGAACCGGAAGGTTATGTTTTTTAGCATTCGCTATAACTTTCTCGGTAACGGTACGGCACTTTATTTTTTCATCCATTATGATGACAACATCTGCCAGCTCATATGGGATAATGTCAAAAACCGCCGCTTCGGCAGGAATAGCATCTTCCTTCCAATAGATATCCGCATTGACAGCAAAAATCAAAAGCACAGCATTCATTTGCGAAATGTGCTCATTGACCTGCTCAATATAGTCATGTACCTGAGAATCAAATATTCTCGAAGTACACAGAATAACTATTTTCTTATCTCCAACCACCCTTTACAGCCTCACCTGACTAAATATAACCACTATCAAAAATGATCTTAATATTAAAATTCCAGTGCCTGCTTCAGATCATCAATTAGGTCAGCCTTATCCTCTAAGCCACAGCTCATCCTTACCATACCTGCAGGAATACCTGCTGCGTTAAGCTGTTCTTCTGTCATCTGACGATGTGTCGATGTTGCGGGATTCAGACAGCATGTTCTCGCATCGGCAACATGTGTCTCTATGGCAGCCAGCTTTAATCTCTTCATAAAGCTTTCTGCCGCAGACCTTCCGCCCTTAAGTACAAATGATACTACGCCGCATCCTCCGCCGCCCAGATACTTCTGTGCAACATCATAATACTTGTTGCTCTTAAGCCCAGGATAGTTAACGGACTCAACCTTATCATGTCCTTCAAGGAACTCAGCAACAGCCTGGCCGTTTTCCACATGTCTGGGCATCCTTACATGAAGAGACTCAAGGCCGAGATTAAGAAGGAATGCATTCTGGGGTGACTGTATGGACCCGAGGTCACGCATGATCTGGGCAGTTGCCTTCGTAATGAATGCACCTTCCTTTCCGAACTTCTCTGCATAGGTTATTCCATGATAGGAATCATCCGGTGTAGTAAGGCCCGGGAACAGATCGGCATGTGCCATCCAGTCAAACTTTCCGGAATCAACTATTGCACCGCCTACGGCAGCTCCATGTCCGTCCATATACTTTGTTGTGGAATGTGTGACAATATCTGCGCCCCACTCAATAGGCCTGCAGTTTACAGGAGTAGGGAATGTATTGTCTATGATAAGGGGCACACCGTGATCGTGCGCAGCCTTTGCATACTTTTCAATATCAAGCACAGTAAGCGCCGGATTTGCTATGGTCTCTCCGAATACCGCACGGGTATTTTCCCTGAATGCCGCATTCAGCTCTTCCTCGCTTGCATCAGGTGCAACAAAGGTCACATCTATTCCCATTTTCTTCATGGTGACACTTATGAGGTTGAAAGTTCCGCCGTATATTGATGATGAAGAAACGATGTGGCTTCCGCATTCACATATATTAAAAAGAGAGTAGAAATTTGCAGCCTGTCCTGAAGATGTAAGCATTCCGGCAGCACCGCCTTCCAGCGCTGCGATCTTGGCTGCCACATAATCATTTGTAGGATTCTGAAGCCTTGTATAAAAATATCCGCTTGCCTCCAGGTCAAAAAGCTTGCCCATATCCTCACTGGTGTCATACTTAAAAGTCGTGGACTGTATAATGGGAATCTGCCTCGGTTCTCCGTTTGCCGGTGTATAGCCTGCCTGTACGCATTTGGTATTTAATCTGTAATCGCTCATATTATCCCTCCGCATTAAAAAATAGCCGTTACTCCGGAACGGAATAACGACTATATTCTATCACTTATGTACGGCATTCGCAATCCGCAGGGTATCCCCCGCCTCCTGCTGGTTAAATAAAAAAGTAAATTCCACATTATGCGGAATTAAGTCTTACACCATGCTTCATATACGTGTATTCTTAGACAGGTCTCTTATTCGCAGTAGAAAGAGAAAACCATGTCCAACAAAATACAGACCAATCAGAAG
>JAILDD010000211.1 GCA_024689605.1 Lachnospiraceae bacterium | reverse complement strand
GCTACAGCCTGTGGCAGACCACTGCTGATGTTGCTGATCTTTGTATTTGATCTCTTTACATAGTAATAGCCGCCGTTTCTGTAGATCTTGTACCAAACGGCGCTTGATCCTTTTGCCTTTGCCTCAAGAACAATGGTAAAGGTCTTTTTCTTCCCTATGTTGCCCTTCTTGGACATCTTGTTGCCTGCGCCCCTGCGGTAAGCGACTTTCTTTTTGGTGACACCGCTGGCCGATCCGTATTTGGTTATGGTTACCAGATCTGAGCGGATATATCCTACACCGGCGCCTGTATTGACCAGATACCATCTGTAAGAAGCACTTCTCTTTTTCTTGTGTGTAAACACTTCTTTCTGCACTTCAACAGTCGCTCCTTGCGGAAGGCCTGCTATCTTACTGCTCTTGGTGCTTGCACTGGATCTAAGTATGGCACCGCCATTGCAGTTGACATACCCGGAAGCCTCAAGACCACTGATCGCATGTGAACTGAATGATGCCGCTGCTATGGCAAGCGTCATCATCAGAGCAACTATCAGCAAATTGAGCACTGCTTTTTGCTTTCTTGTAATACTCATGATTCTCTCCAATCTAAAACCATATGGGCATAGTCTTAGCCATTATTACAACGATATGATATGCATATATAAGCAGACTTTCAATAAACCTATACAAGCCTTAAGCATACGATTTACAGGGCTTAAGCTTTGCAGCCGTATAATGTATAATAAGCAGGATTCAAAAGAAGAACAGCATTAAAGGAAGCAACTGGTGAAACAGCGGGTATACAGGTATGACAACGTAAAAGCGCTGCTGATATTTCTGGTCGTAGTCGGACATATGACCACAGACTACGCGCCGGACTCATGGATCGTACGCTGGATAACAGTGTGGATCTTTTCTTTTCACATGCCCGCATTCGTGTTTACAAGCGGCATAGTCCACAAGCGATACATCACTGAAGAGCAGGCGACTGCCGGGATAAAAGGCCAGACAGCTCTAAGGTGGGACAGGATAATAGGCTACATACTCTGCGCTTATGCGCTCAAGGCATTCCTGTACTACAGCCGCATGCTTATATGGCCAAATCCACCGTGGCACTGGCTGTCTGAGCACTCGATACCGTGGTACTTGTTTGTGATGGCGGAATACGAGCTGCTGTTTTATGTCATGAGACGCATAGACAGCAAAGTTAAGCCATGGGTCATCATAGCGGCTTCATTTGCCCTTTGCTCCGTGGCAGGGTATTTCAAGCTGCCGGAAGAAGGCGATTTCTTCTGCCTCTTGAGGTTCTTCAACTTTCTTCCTTTCTATGCCCTTGGTTATTATCTGGACATGAGGGCCTTCAACAAGTGGATAGACGGGAAGAGGATGAAAATCGCGGGATGGATCATCATAGCGGTATCCCTTACGGCTTTCGCGAACTCAAGGTGGGGCATTTACGGCTGGAGAAAATGGTTCACGGGCAGAAGGTCTTACGAATGGCTGCTTCAGTATTTTGACTTTGCAGTCAAGAGCGGATGGTGGGTAAGGCTCGCTTTATGGGGACTTTCCCTTATGATGGCGTTCGCTGTTATAGCTGTCATACCTGACCGTGACCTTAAGTATTTCTCGGTAGTCGGTCAAAGGACTCTTGGCATTTACTTCTGGCATAAGCCCACACAGTACCTGCTGAAGATGGGCAATGTGCTGCCAAGACTTGTGGTACTGTTTGGCGGAACATATAGCGAAGCGGCAGCAGGACCGGGACACGGCCTTGCCTTTGGAGGAAGCAGCTATTCGATGATTGCAGGCTTTATTGTCTATCTGGTCATCTGCGCATTTATTACGTGGTTCTTCAGTTTTAGGATATTTGAGCATCCGTGCTCAGATTTCATGATGCTTGCCGCAAAGCTGACCGGGCGGGACCGCTGATTTCACCAAAACTACACTGTATTTTTTTGAGATAAATAATGAATTTTACGCTCGATTAACATATAATTTGTGAGTGCGTCAGATAATTGACAACAGGAAGAAATGAAAACGAACGTATGAATAAATTCAGAAGCTGGGCAAGAAAAAATAAGAAAAAAATCCTTATAGCTGATGGCATACTCATGGCAGCCATCTGCGCTCTTTTGCTTATAATTTCCGCCCCGCTTGACGTTGAAGGACTTCATGTTGAAAACAGCACATATTCGACTGCAGAACTTTCCTGGGATAAAACTGCAAACGCTGCCGGTTACCGCATCTACAGATCCGAGGACGGAGAGGGATACGAATACATCGATACAACAGCGGATACCTCATATACAGACAAGAAGCTGAGGACAGGCAAGGATTATTACTATAAGGTCGTTGCCCGCAACGGACTTAGGACCAGTGATATTGATGAGGTCGAACCGGTCGAAGTAGTGCCGAGTCTTGATGCACCGCATCTCGATATAGATACCGAAGAAGGCGAGATGAAACTCACATACACACCGGTAGAGGGAGCACTCGGGTATGAGATCATCCGCGATGGTGAATCGATCGCACAGACCCAGGACACATCATTCATTGATGAGCAGGCTGAGGCCATAGGCGGAGAGTTCAATTACGAGGTCAAAGCGTACAGATACAAAAAAGAGCCTGTTTACAGTGAAGCAAGCAATACTGTTGGCGCAAAGATGTATTCTATTGCCAATTTCAACGTTGCGACAAGCGATGAAGATCTTTTGATCAGTTGGACCGAAAACGATCACTACAGCACTTACAGGCTTTATGATAAGGATATGATCATAGGCGAAACAAACAGTGACACGTTCAGGATCAGTGGATTCGATACTGATACTGTCTATGACATAAAGCTGGTTGCGTTTACTTTGGATGGGTCTGAGCAGAGTCCTGACGTAGGGCGCAGGTTCAAGGTCTTCGAAGAAGAGATGACAAATGAGGACGCTATAGATGCAGCAGTCCAGTGGGGTATTGATATAGCCAATGATAACGCCTTTACATACGGTACGGGAAAAAGATCACACCGATACGGATGCTACTTCTGCCAGACGAACGTCGGACCGAGGAAGAACCTTAAGGGAAAGAGCAAGGTCAATGGACATTCATATGCTAAAACATACTGCTGTAACCCGTTCGTACACGCGTGCTATGCGCACGGCGCCGGCGATCCGAACATGCTGGCGGCATGCAGGGATGGTCACGGCATAGCAATGACTAAAAAGAGCTTCACCAGATACGGACACTGGAAGAGCATGGGCAAGCTGTCCAAGTCGAATCTCAAGAAGGGCGACGTACTTGTGCGCTCAGGCCATGTCAGCATGTATATAGGCGACGGGAAGATCGTTCACGCGGCCGGCGGCGGATGGGACGCAGGCAGCATAAGAGTACAGACCCTGGGCAGTCCGCACTACTCCTTCGTCATGAGATATACCGGTAACGGCAGAGGCGTGAAATATGTGATCAAGGACGTGGACGACCTTGGAAACGTGATCGAAGAAACAACGGAGCCTGCATAAAAAGCGGCAAAGCAAAGCATAAAAATCACAGAATCCTCTCTGAAATCACTTGATTTTAGAGAGGATTTGTATATAATAAACGAGCGCGTCAATAGGGACGCAGACCTACTGCACCGGGAGAGCCGGTGCCATCAAGACCACAGGAGG
>JAILDD010000184.1 GCA_024689605.1 Lachnospiraceae bacterium | reverse complement strand
CTGCCGTGTTTTCTTGTGCTTAATATGAGTGATGTGGCCGCACAGCAGGGGAAGAGCGTTGATGTATCTGCAATAGAGAAAAAGCTGGGGATACCGGTGATAAGCTTTTCGGCTCCGGATAAAAAAGCTTATGACGAATTCTATACGGCACTTGAGTATGCCGTACAAAACAGGACGGTACTGAATACCGGGACTTTGGAAAAACGTTATGAAGAACTGGAATGCTACGCAGAGATAAAGCAGCTTGTCAAAGACGGGATAATCCCGGGATACTCGAACGTATGGCTTGCCGTAAAGGCAGTTGAAGGTGACGCACCGGTAATCGCTAAGATCAGGGCATCACTCTCGGGAGATGAGCTTGAGAGTTTTGATGAAGAACTAAAGAATACGGATAAGGGAGTACTGCAGACAGGCGAAAGGAAATTCTCCTGGATAGACGGTCTTCTTTCGGATACGGTAAAGGCAAAAAAGACAAAAGCATCGCTTGGAAAGTTTGACAGACTCATCATGCACCGTATATGGGGAAAACCGGTTGTGATCGTAACGATATTGCTGGGACTGATAGCTTCCTTTATACCGGCACTTCCGCTGATGGGCGTCGGATCGGTTATCGGGATGATACCGGATCCGCTGAGTGCAGCGCTTTTGAATATAGGATGTCCTGCTTTTATAGCTGCGATCATCTGCGATGTCCTGATACGTTCTCTGTCATTTATAGTTCAGATGCTTGGCTTTGTGTTTGGTGTAACACTTGTATTCGGCCTGTTGGAAGAGGTCGGTGTCATGGCACGTATATCCTATGTTTTTGATAATACCATGGCAAAGTTCGGACTTCAGGGAAAGTCGGTCATGCCGTTCCTTATCAGCTTCGGATGCACGATGGGAGGCGCAGCAGGTACCAGAGTAATAGACAACTGGGGACAGAAAGTTCTGACCATTGCGCTTGCCTGGGCAGTACCCTGCGGTGCAGCCTGGGCAGTAATACCTATGCTGTCAACTATTTTCTTTGGGGCATGGGTGCCGGTTATCATTGCGGTCATTCTGCTGGTAATGATCCTTCATATGTGGCTTACAGCGAAGATATTCGGACGTTCACTGGTTCAGGAAGGAGACCGTCAGGGTATGATCATGGAGCTTCCTCCTTATCATAAACCGAAGTGGGGAGCACTTTTCAGATACGTGTTAGGCCGTACAAAGGACACCTTTATCAGATCTTTCAGGGTCGTCGTGATCGTTGCACTGGCATTCTGGCTCCTTTCATATACCGCATCAGGGGATGTAACGGCAAGTATACTGTATAAGGTCGGACATGCCATCGAACCTGTTACAAAACTTTTTGGAATGGGCTGGCAGACCTTTATGGCATTTATAGCATCGAGCCTTGGAAAAGAGGGAGCGTTAGGTGTTCTCAGTACGATCTACAGCGGCAGCGGAACAATAACGGTAGGCTCAATGCAGAGTGCTGTTGTGGCTGAAAATCTTAACGAGCTTCTACTTACAAATATTTCCAAGCCGGAGGCTCTTGCGCTCATATTCGCCATGACTTTCAATATGCCCTGTATCGTTGCTCTTGCGTCAACATATCAGGAAACGCATTCCGCAAAGTGGACGGCAAGGATCGCAATCTACTATACGGCTGTAGCTCTTCTGCTGGCAGGAGCAGCTTATTATGTCGGGCTGCTTATCTGGTAAAAGAATATGGAAAAATTATTGGAACTTTTAAAAGACGGCAGATCGAGGACTGTCGAGATGCTGGCGATAGAGATGAATACCGGTGTGGAAGAGATAAAGAGAGATATTGATTTCCTTGAACGCAGCGGGGTGATAAAAAGAGTAGGTTTTTCTGCATCGAATAACTGCGGGCATTCCTGCAGCAGCTGCAGCGGATGCGGGACGGGCAAAACTGCCTGTCCCGGCTGTATGCCGCCTGAAGGATTTGAGAACATGGGCGTTATGTGGGAAGTAACGGTATAGATGCAGGTATTTCGGAGCTGTTTATCATATTCCCGGCTGCTTCAGCCCTTGCAGCCCGGATATGTTCGTTGTTTTAGGAAGTCAGAGGAGAGATGCAAATACCCGCTATGCGCCATGGCTTTCCGCACTTATTGAGAGAGAAGAAGTATTCCATGATGTTGAATACCTGCTGACAAATGCCAGGGAACTCAATTATCGCGACACCTATAAACTCCTGCGAGGTGCCGCAGATTATTGAAAACGAAGAGAGGAGATGTTTAAGAATAATAAGAAGGTCCCCCGTTTTTTTCGGATCCGGGGAAATAACACCCCGTATCCTTCCGAATTTGTCATGTAAATCTGCAGGCGAAGCCCGTATACTGATCTCATATACGAAAACTGATACAGTTACGGGAGGGCTGCATATGAGGATTAAATAGTTTTGAAAGAGCATGTGCCTGTAGTACGTTTGCCATGTATACGGCGTAATTGGATTTCGGAGGGACAAATATGAAGAATAATGAAAGAGTAAGCAAAACAGTCGAAAAGACGGTAAAGACCGGTATCAGCTTCGGCAGTGCGCTGGCCATGGTGGTAAGCTATGTGAACTGGCACTCGATCTTCTGGGCGATCGTACACGGACTGATGGGATGGGTATATATAGTTTACTACATCATAAGGTATTAAATGTCCGGAAAATCCGGAACAGATCGAATGATAGGGAATAGGCGAAGGCCGGGGCATGCTCCCCGGCTTTCTTTATCCACCTCTTCGACTCTTATGTTGCCGGCACGACCCATCTGAAGGAGCCGGAGGTGCTGGATAATGTAAAGACCGGGGATATGCTGAACTTAAAGCGTGAGGATAACAAATTTGATGGTAAGGCGATCCTTGTTCTGAACGATGCAGGGCAGAAACTGGGCTATGTATCGGAGAAGGATAATGTTGTTTTTGCCCGTCTGATGTGCGCCGGAAAGCTCCTGAAAGCCAAAGTAACGGATGTGGAGCTGAAGGGCGGCTTCCATATGATCCGGATCGGGATCTATCTGGTGGATTTTTGACAAAATTGGCGAAAGAAGAGTTATAAATCACCCCTTGAAATGTGCAAACTGCTCAATTTGTGATACAATAATCCATGTGATTTCTCACGAAGGGAGCTGTTTTTGATGGAAGTTTTCGGGATTTATGAATAGATACGACAAACACGAATGGATAATCCTGATCTGGACATAAGGTATATACTCCCTGACCGCATAGATGAATATACAGATGGGGCAGTAACCGATAACGGTTACAATTATCTTGATAATGATATTATGACTTTGTGGCTGGAGACCGAGGATGCAGCCGGAAATGTGGGAAAGGTCATCGAACTAATAGAAACCGAAGTGATCCTTGAGAATGATCTTAAGAAAGCTGCTGAGGTCTATATTTCTGCTCCCTTTTTACATTTGTGTTGCTCATGATAGAATAATTCAAATCGAAGTTTGTTTGGG
>JAILDD010000177.1 GCA_024689605.1 Lachnospiraceae bacterium | reverse complement strand
GCTTCTGATTGGTCTGTATTTTGTTGGACATGGTTTTCTCTTTCTACTGCGAATAAGAGACCTGTCTAAGAATACACGTATATGAAGCATGGTGTAAGACTTAATTCCGCATAATGTGGAATTTACTTTTTTATTTAACCGATAATCGCAGACTGAAATTTTTCCTTGCAAAATGCCGCTGTCTGTGTTAACATTTCAGATGTTCGACCTAAGTGGATGGAGGTTTTGTTATGTTAAGGACTATATTAACGATAATCTTTATTATAGACTGCATCGCTATAGCGGTAGTTGTGCTGATGCAGAAGGGGCGTGATCAGGGACTCGGAGCCCTTGCCGGTTCAACGGATACATACTGGGACAAGAATAAGTCTCATTCCCTGGAAGGCAGGATGCTCATGATAACCAGGATACTTGTCGGCATATTCTTTGTCATGGCACTGGTACTGAGTCTGACGATGTTCTGATCATAAAGACAGTGGTTTAAGGCCCCGCTAAATTAGCGGGGCTTTTATTTTGCAGGATTTATAAGTAAAGGAAAAGAAATGAGTAAGGAAAAAAAGAAGAAAAAAGAAAATACAAACAGGAATAACGTTTTCACCGGGAAGCTTATAACAAATAAAAAAGGCTTCGGTTTTGTGGTGGTGGAAGGCCTGGACGAGGATATCTTTGTGCCCCGTTCGGGACTGCACGGTGCTTTCCATCAGGACCTGGTGGAAGTTGAAGCAAGGACCAGCTACAGCGGAAGGCACCGCACGGAAGGAAACATTATCAATATAATCGAGCGGGGCTTTTCACAGGTAATAGGCACATATGAAAAAAGCGGGAGCTTCGGCTTCGTGGTACCCGATGATAAAAAGATTGCATCGGATATCTATATTCCCAAGGGAAAGACAAAGAATGCAAAAGACGGCCAGAAGGTCGTAGTGGATATTAAGTCCTATGGCGGCGATGGAAAGAGCCCAGAGGGAGCTGTGTCAGAGATACTGGGCTTTGCGGATGATCCCGGAGTGGATATTCTTTCTGTCATAAGAGGACATTCACTGCCGGAAAAATTCCCTGCGGAAGTTAAAGATGAAATAAAGAGCATAAGGCTTAAGGTTCCCAAAAAGGATATGAAGGGAAGGAAAGACCTCCGTGACCTGCAGATGGTTACCATTGACGGTGAGGATTCCAAGGACCTGGATGATGCTGTCTCACTTTACATGGACGGTGATGACTATATCCTGGGGGTACATATTGCGGATGTCAGCAATTATGTCAGGGAAGGCTCGCCTCTTGATAAGGAAGCACTTGAAAGGGGGACCAGTGTATATCTGATAGACAGGGTGATACCTATGCTTCCCGAGAAGCTTTCAAACGGCATATGCTCGCTTAATGAAGGGGTGGACAGGCTTGCGATGAGCTGCATAATGCGCATAAGCCCCGAAGGCGAGATAGGGGAGTATGAGATCTGCGAGTCTGTCATTAACGTGGACAGGCGCATGACCTATACGGCGGTAAAAAAGATACTTGCGGACAAGGATAAAAAGACCATCAGGCAGTACAAGGAGCTCGTTCCGATGTTTAAGCTGATGGAGGAGCTTTCATATATTCTTAAGGCTATGAGGGTAAGGCGTGGTGCGATAGATTTTGACCTGCCGGAGAGCAAGATAATCCTTGATAAGAACGGCTGGCCCGTGGATATTGTTCCCTATGAGCACAATGTGGCAACAGCCATGATAGAGCAGTTCATGCTTTCAGCTAACGAGACCGTAGCGGCGCATATGTACAGGAAGGGACTGCCCTTTTTATACAGGGTGCATGAGACTCCGGATGCAGACCGGATGAATGACCTTATGGAACTGGTACAGAGCTTCGGCTACTATATCAAGGGCAATCCTGCGGATATCAAGCCTATTGAACTGCAGAAGATGCTGGCCGGGATAGCGGGCCGTCCGGAGGAGGTCCTTATCAGGTCCCTGTCACTGCGGAGCATGAAGCAGGCAAGGTATGAGACTGAATGCCTGGGGCATTTTGGCCTTGCCGCAAAGGAATATACACATTTTACTTCCCCCATAAGGCGCTATCCGGACCTGCAGATCCACCGCATACTGAAGGAAGAGATGCACGGCCATCTGGACAAAAAACTCTGCAGCCATTTTAAGTCAATCCTTCCGAAGGTGGCCAAGCAGTCTTCTGAAAGGGAAAGGCGGGCTGTGGATGCAGAGCGTGAGGCTGACAAGATCAAGATGGTGGAATACATGGAAGCCCATATCGGTGAAGAGTATGACGGCGTGATCAGCGGTGTTACGGGCTGGGGTATGTATGTGCAGCTTAAGAATACAGTGGAAGGCATGGTGCCCGTAGCAAAGATCGCCGGCGATGATTATGACTACAATGAAAGGGAATATGCGCTGGTAGGACGGTATACAGGCAGGAAGTATTACCTGGGACAGAATGTCAGCATCCGTGTGGCTTCGGTTGACAGGGAGTTAAACACCATAGATTTTGAGCTGCTGGGGGAGGAACTGCCGGCAGACACTTCTAAGCGTAAGGGACGTGACAGCAGGCAGACGGATGCGAAGAAGGGGTGTAAAGACAAGAAAAGCAGAACCGGAAAAGATGTCCGTCTGTCAGAAACAGATAAGCCGGCGAAAAAAGACCGTACAGGCAGAAAAAAAGATCCCAAAGTGGTAAAATCAAAGAGCGGGAAGCCGGAAAAAACAAAGCGTACTGTCAAGGTCTCAAAAGAGACGGCAAAGACCCCAAAGTCGAAAAAGTCCCGCACCAGGACCGTACAAAAGCAAAAGGTAAAAGATAATGAAAAGCGAAGGAATAAAGCTCGTAGCAAATAATAAAAAAGCATACCACGATTATTTCATTCTGGAAAAGTATGAGGCAGGCCTTGTGCTGCACGGTACGGAAGTAAAGAGCCTCCGGGCCGGAAAGTGCAGCATAAAGGAAGCTTACGTCCGTGTGGATGACGGGGAGATCTTTGTGGTGGGAATGAACATCTCGCCATATGAGCAGGGGAATATCTTCAACAAGGATCCCCTGAGGGTGAGAAAGCTTCTTATGCATAAAAATGAGATAGCAAAGCTTGCAGGTGCGGCATCGGACAAGAACATGACCATAATGCCCCTGCAGGTCTATTTTAAGAATGGAAGGGCCAAGATAGAAATAGGTCTTGCCAAGGGTAAGAAGCTCTATGACAAGCGTGACGACATGGCAAGGCGTGATGCGAAAAGGGACATTGAAAGGGCTATCAAGGAGCGAAACAGATAGTTTTTATGCCGGACTTTCAGGTCTGCCTATCTTGACGCTTTGACCTGCCTGGATTATAATTTTTATGTTGTGCGGTTATCGCTTACGATCATTTTTATCACAGCCGGTGTTCCGGGAAAACAGACCTTGGGATGAGTGTTGTGATGGATTGGGGATTACAGGTATGGTAAAGAGTATGACAGGTTTCGGCAGAGCCGAGAACGAAGAAAATAAGAGACGTATCACCGTTGAGATAAAGGGCGTAAATCACCGTTATCTTGACGAATCGGTAAAGCTTCCCAAGAGCCTTGGCATGTTTGAGGCATCCATCAGGAAGGTGCTCAAGGAGTATATTGAAAGAGGAAAGGTGGATGTGTTCATATCCTGCGAGGATATGAATGAGGAGAATGTCACCATAAAGTACAATAAAACGGTGGCAGCAGAGTATCTTAAATATCTCCGTGAAATGAAGGAAGAATTCGGCCTTGAGGATGACATCAGGGTTTCCACCTTGTCAAGATATCCCGAAGTGTTCTGTCTTGAAGAAGAACCGGCTGATGAAGAGGAAATCTGGAAGAGCCTTGAAAAAGTTGTCCGGATGGCAGCAGAGAAATTCGTAGAGAGCCGCCGTAAGGAAGGGGAGAACTTAAGGACAGACCTTAACGGCAAGCTTGACAACATGGAAGCAATGGTTGCCGAAATAGAGAAGAGGTCCCCTGATGTAATAAAGGAATACCAGGAGAAGCTTACATCAAAGATAAAGGAGCTTCTGGCGGACCGGGAGATTGACGAGGGAAGGATACTTACGGAGGTCGGCATCTGTGCGGACAAGCTCTGTGTCGACGAGGAGACTGTAAGGCTCAAGTCCCATATAAAGGCAGTCAGGGAAGAACTTGAAAAAGACTGTTCCGTTGGAAGAAAGCTTGACTTTATTGCTCAGGAGATGAACAGGGAAGCTAATACGACCCTGTCAAAAGCTAATGATCTGGAGCTTTCGAATATAGCCATAAATCTAAAAACTGAGATAGAAAAAGTAAGGGAACAGATACAGAACATAGAATAGGATCGGGAGAGCTGATATGGACAGAAAAGGCGTATTGGTTGTTATATCGGGCTTTGCGGGAGTCGGCAAGGGAACCCTTGTCAAGTCCCTTATGGCAAAGTATGACAACTATGCTTTATCGGTGTCCATGACTACCAGGGCTCCAAGGGCCGGTGAACAGGAAGGGGTTTCCTATTTCTTCGTAAGCCGTGAAAAGTTCGAACAGACCATAAAGGAAGATGGCCTCATCGAATATGCCGAGTATGTGGGTAACTACTATGGCACCCCGAAGTCGTATGTTGAAGACCAGCTGTCTAAGGGGAAGGATGTGATCCTTGAGATAGAGATACAGGGAGCGCACAATATCCGTAAGATATATCCCGATGCGGTTCTGATATTCGTGATGCCGCCCAGTGCGGAAATGCTTAAAGACAGGCTGACCGGACGGGGGACGGAAACTGCCGAAGTGATAAAGAAGCGAATGGATCGTGCGGCACAGGAAGCCACAGGAATTGAAGACTATGATTATATAGTCGTAAATGATACTATTGAGCGCTGTACTGAACAGTTAAGGACCATCATTGAGACGGCGCACTGCAGGCCGGTTATGAACGAGGAGTTTATTATGGCTGTAAGGAGTGAGCTTGGCAGTATGGCCGGCGAAGCTTAAAAACATAATTTACTGTTCCATTTTGGGCTTTGATAGTGTATAATAAATAACAGTCATTTTTTAGGAGGAAAAAGCTATGATGTTACATCCGTCCTACACGGACCTTATGAATGTTGTTAATTCTGAAGTTGAAGAGGGTGAGGCACCCGTAGTGGCAAGCCGTTATTCCATCGTGATGGCAACCGCAAAGCGTGCAAGACAGATTACTGCCGGAAGCAAGCCACTGGTTTCAACTGCAGGCAAGTATACCAAGAAGCCTCTGTCGGCAGCAGTCGAGGAGCTTGAAAAAGGCAGGATACGTATTTTAGCCGCTGATGAGGCTGAACAGTAAGACGGTATATCAAATCATATAAATAAATAAGAGGGACGGGACTATGGTACCGGCCCTCTTTTAGGATAAAAATATGACGGACAATAAAGCAAAAATAATGGTGATATCCCTGGGCTGTGATAAAAACCTTGTAGACTCGGAGATGATGCTGGGGATACTGGACGGGGCAGGCTTTGAGATAGTTGATGATGAGACGAATGCAGATGTTATAGTTGTGAATACCTGCTGCTTCATTAATGATGCCAAGGAAGAAAGCATACAGACACTGATCGAATGCGGTGAACTGAAAAAAAGCGCATCCCTTAAATGTCTCATCGCAACGGGATGCCTTGCACAGCGCTATGCAGATGAGATAAAGACGGAACTGCCGGAAGTGGATGCAATAATCGGTACTACGTCCTTTGACAAAGTGGCAGAGACCGCAAGGGAGCTGCTGGAGGGGATGAAGCCTGCACCGAAGTTGGATGATATAGCCAGACTGGTGAGCGGAAAGCCCCGTATCCTTTCCACCGGGGGGCATTTTGCTTATCTTAAGATTGCTGAGGGCTGCGACAAGAATTGCTCCTATTGCATAATCCCAAAGATCAGGGGGCCCTACCGGTCAGTGCCTATGGAAACACTTCTGACAGAAGCTAAAAGCCTTTCTGACAGAGGAGTGAAGGAGCTTATCCTTGTGGCCCAGGAAACAACGGTCTATGGTGTGGATCTGTACGGGAAGAAATCTTTGCCTGAGCTTTTGAGGAAGGTACGCGAAAACTGTGATTTTCACTGGATAAGGATTCTTTACGGATACCCCGAGGAGATTGATACAGAGCTTATAAAAGAGATGGCAGAGAATCCTAAAGTCTGCCACTATATAGACATGCCAATTCAGCATAGCGAGGATGGCATTTTAAAGCGTATGGGCCGCAGGACATCAAGGGCAGATCTTGTACGTGTGATCAACGGGCTGCGTTCGTCTGTTCCGGATATCTGCATAAGGACCACTCTGATAACGGGATTCCCCGGTGAGACGGAGGAGGACTTTTTGGGGCTTAGGGAATTTGTAAAGGAGATGAAGTTTGACAGGCTTGGGGTGTTTACATATTCGAGGGAAGAGGGGACCGGGGCGGATAAAATGCCTGACCAGGTGCCTGATGAGATAAAGGAAGCAAGGCGTGACGAGATAATGGCACTTCAGCAGGAAATCGTCTTTGAAAAGAACGAGAACCGGTGCGGCCAGGTGCTGGACTGCATCGTGGAAGGCCGGATTCCGGAAGATAATATCCTGGTATGCAGGAGCTATATGGATGCTCCGAATGTGGACGGTTTCGTATTCGTTGAGACGGACATGGATCCCATGAGCGGAACCCCCTTAAAGGTTAAGATAACCGGTGCTGACGGATATGACCTGATTGGAGTCATATGTACTGAAGCGTAGAATTATGTTAGAATTATGGTGTACGTGATTTTTTCGGAGGAACGTAATGAATTTAGCTAACAGACTTACACTCTTAAGAGTGATACTTATACCTTTCTTTGTTTTTTTTATTCTTAGTGACGTGGTCGGAGAATACAGCAAATGGATCGCGCTGGCGATTTTTGCCATTGCGTCCATCACGGATTTTTTCGACGGAAAAATAGCCAGGAAATACAATATGGTAACGAACTTCGGCAAGTTCATGGATCCACTTGCAGATAAGCTGTTAGTCTGCAGCGCAATGATATGTTTTGCTGCGACGGGACAGATGCCTGCCTGGATCGTGATAGTCGTGGTGGCCAGGGAATTCATAATAAGCGGCTTCAGGCTGATAGCGGCAGAGCAGGGGATTGTCATAGCCGCCAGCTGGTGGGGAAAGTTCAAGACCGCATCCCAGATGATAATGCTCATCATGATGATAATGGATCTGGAGCTGCTTAAGATCCCTACTTTTGTTATGATGTATATTGCATTAATACTTACAGTCGTGAGCCTTATCGATTACATGTATAAGAACCGGAAAGTTTTGGCGGATCCGGAGCACAAGGAGAAGCGGTCAGAATCGTAAGGCATGGGTAACCGTTTAGAACGGCCCGAAGCACTTGCTGTTATGGACGTACTAAAGGATAAATATGGCAAACACAGGAGGGGGGATATGTTGACAGCGGAAACGATCAGCGTAGGAACTGAACTTTTGCACGGAAATGCGGTAAATACGAATGCAGCATTTCTTGCCAGGGAGTTTTTCAAATACGGCTATGCTTGCAATGCCATGACTGTGGTGGGGGATGATGAGAAGAGTATAAAATCCGCACTGGCAGCTGCAGTTGGGCGTTCTGATATTGTGGTCATAACAGGCGGCATGGGACCTACACCGGATGATATCACCAAACAGACGGTGGCTGATTTTTTGGGCTTAGAGCTTGTGGATGATACAGCTACTGAGGTGCATATCAGGCAGTGGTTTTCGGAAAGAGGACTTACCATGGAGGACAGGGACCTGATACAGGCAAAGGTTCCGGCTGGAGCTGTCATACTGGAGAATGCCAATGGTACTGCACCGGGGCTTATTATAGAAAAAGAGATAGAAGGCAGGGCGCACACGTTCATACTGATGCCCGGCCCGCCTTTTGAGATGGAGCCTATGTGGCGTGAGCAGGCTGTTTCATGTCTTAAGGAAAAAAACGGCAGTGTGATAGTTTCTTCCCTTGTAAAGATATGCGGCCGTACCGAGGCAGAGGTTGCAGACCTTGTGGATGAGTTTATCCGGGGAAACGAATCCGGTGTAAGCGTATCGCCCCATGCTACCGCAGGGGAGGTCCAGTTACGGATCACTGCAACTGGCGAGGATGAAAAACAGGCTAAAAAAGCTATAAAGCCTGTAGTAAAAGAGATAAAGGCCCGGCTGGGAGATAGTGTTTATACTACCCATGAAGAAAAAAGTCTGGAAGAAGTGGTGGTGGAACTGCTGCTTGCAAACAAGCTGACTGTTACTACCGTTGAGTCCTGTACCGGCGGACTGCTGGCAGGGCGGATAATAAATGTTCCGGGCGTGTCTGAAATCTACAAGGCCGGTTATATTACATACTCAAAGAAGGCGAAGCGCCGGATTGTAGGTGTGAGCCGTAAGACTCTGGATAAGTATGGCGCAGTGAGCGAACAGGCAGCCAGGGAAATGGTGAAGGGCGTTACCGGTCTGTTCAAGGCTGATGTTGCTGTGGCGGTTTCAGGAAATGCCGGCCCCGACATGTCAGAGGGTAAGCCCGTGGGACTTGTATATATTGCCGTGAACGTTGCGGGCAATATTACCGCAAGGGAATACCATTTCAACGGGAGCCGCGCGCAGATCAGGGAGATGTCTGTGGCAAGCGCACTGATACTTTTAAGGCACTGTGTGCTGGAGTATTATGGCAAAATGACTTTCGGAACTGAAGAATGAACATAAAGAACGTAATGGTCGTATCAAGCCTTATTATTTTTCTGATAGGCTTCATTATTGCACATGTCTGTCTGAGTGATACCTCCGGAAACGGGTGGTTCAACAAGCTCAGGATTTATATCTATTTTCCGCTGACCATGTGGTGCATAGCCTATTATCTGGTATGCTTATGCTATGCCGGCTACCGCCTGTCCCTTGTATGGATGTGGCTTTTGTTTGCTTTTTTTGGAGCTTTGCGGATCACGATGCTGATAATGGAAATGGAAGGCGTGCTGCCCTTTGCCATACCTGTGCTGATCAGGGTTATTTACTATATCATCTTCACTGTGGGAATGGTCTTTTTCTTAACGGTGGAGTATAGGGTGGTGGATGCCATGACTGCATATCCTCCGAGCAACCTTGAATATATCGTTGTGCTGGGAGCGGGCCTGCAGGGACGACAGCCTTCCAACCCTCTGAAGGTGCGCATAAAAAGGGCAGCTGAGTATATGGAAGAAAACCCGGACACGGTCCTCATAGCTTCGGGAGGTCAGGGGCCGACGGAGATAATAAGCGAGGCCGAATGCATAAAGGAACAGCTTACGGATGTGTACGGCATAGACCCGGACCGCATCATGATGGAGCAGAAGTCAACCAATACCATAGAAAATCTTAAATTCAGCATGGAGATAATAGGCGATCCGGAGCGGTCGGTGGGAATAGTGTCCAACGGTTTCCACGAGTACAGGGCGATGCTCATAGCAAAGCAGGCCGGGTATAAGAATGTGACGCCGGTGCCTTCCACGACTCTTCTGCCGGTGGGAGTGCATTACATAGTGAGAGAATTCTTCGGAGTGGTGTCGCTTTATCTGGGACTGCAGGGCAGCGTGTGAATAAAAAAAGCTTCAGCGTATGCTGAAGCTTTTTTCGGATTACAGTGGACCTGACGGGAGTCGAACATGTGTCTATATGTCCTAAAAGCCCCTATCCATGCGCTTTCTGATTTTTCCGTGTGATATTTCGTGTGATATTGTTTTCTATGCCGTCCGAAACCGCATCGCTCCCGGATCCTTCCAGAAGGGCAGCATAGTAGCTCACGGCCTTTTCGTTGAAAGCCCTCGATTTATCATCCAGGGTGTTCCTGTAGACCGATTTAAGCGTGGAATCGGTAGCCCATCCGCCACGCTCCATGATATACTGGTCGGGCACTCCCATAGCGTGCAGCGATGACGCGGCATAGTGGCGCAGGTCGTGGAAGCGACAGTTTATGCCCAGCTCGTTGCGCAGCCTGATAAAAGCATGGCCAAGCGCAACGGGGGAAGCGTTATATACATATTCATCCGGTTCACCGGTGCCTATTATCTCCATGACGGCAGCAGGAAGCTCCACCCTTCTTATTGACGAACTGTTTTTCGGTATGTCTTTGTGGATCCACTGCCTGTTTTTGTCCCTGACCATGTCAGAATGGACGAATACGGCGCTGAAATCGTAAAGAACATCTTTATACTTCAAGCCGCATATTTCCCCCGCTCTGAGCGTGCCAAAGGCGGCAAGGGCAATCCCCTTTTTAAGCTCAGGACCGGCATTGTCCAGCAGAAGCCTGACCTCCGCATCCGTAGGCACATGGTACGAGGGGGGCACACGCTCAGGAAGGCGTACTCTGTATATCCTGTCGGAGTACTGGCTTATGGATGATATGATAAGGCCGTAGATATTCTTAACGCTTTTTGCTGATAAGGTATCCGAAAGAGTGTTGACATAGTCCTGCAGATCTACATTGGTAACATCTGCCACCATAAGGGGACCGAGTTTTCCCAGGCGGGTATCGCATATCCGCACATACTCCCGTATGGTAGCAGGGGACAGTACATTTTCGCGGGCACTGATATACTTTTCGACGGCTTCTGAGACGGTAAGTC
This sequence comes from Lachnospiraceae bacterium, assembly GCA_024689605.1. The sequence goes on along the minus strand of JAILDD010000177.1, from coordinate 1,493 downwards.
GCCCTTTGGTGTACCGCTCCCTGTCCTGCTGGAACTTGAGGGCGGCCATTTCCGCCCCGCTTTTCGTGTCAGCAGTAAAAGACCTGTAGACGGCTTTCTTTTTTCCGTCCTTTTCCTCGTAATGCGAGAACACTTGCACTCTCCATGATCCGGATTTCAGTTTCTTTGCAGTAGCCATAGAATCACCTCCTTCAGATTTGACTATTGAAGATAAAGTGCTATAATATCTTTAACAAGACAGCCGCTCAGGAAGTTACGGCTTCCCGTTCCGGCGAAAAATGTGCTAAGTAAAAGCCACCCGTTCCGCCAAGAACCAGGGTGGCTTTACTTATTCTTTAAGTTAAGTATAGCGACAATAAGAAGTGCAATAGTCAAAATGACCATGAAAATCTCATAAGTTGTCATAAGCACCACCCCTTTCCGCAAGACTCGGAACGGGGCAGACGCCACCCGAACGGCTGTCCGGCTAAAGATATTATGTTTTCAATGTGCCTGTAAAATAAAAACGCCTACAGGTTTTCTGTAGGCACAGTACATGTGGATGATATTCTACGCAACATGGCACCCCGTCATCCCCGGAGGCTTCGATTGAGCTTTCTTTTGTTTAGGCTCCATGCGCTCTACATGGAGAAATCTTCAATTGAGCCGTCTTATTATCGTCCCTGCTCTCAGGACGGTCTCCGTACCTTCAGTATATGAAATTTTTGGATTATGTCAATATCTTATCTTAATCTGGTATAATATCCACGCCGGTGCCTCCGACAGAAGGGAGGTGAGGTGAATTGGATATTATAGTGTCTTTTCTTGTTTCAGTTGCAGCTGGTTTAGTCGTATGGCTGATCGGCAAGTGGCTGGACGAGAAGTAAGCCGGCGGAGTAGTTCACCTTAAGAACCAGAAAAGCCCTTGCGCTGCAACGCTTGGGCTTTTCGTTTGAATTGGAATTATTATAAGTGTCTACTCACATAATAAGCCCGGTTTTAATCCTTGTCAATATATTTTTGTAACCACGAATTACGCAAAGTAATTAACAGCTACATAACATATCTTCCCTACGCAGTAATATTTCCATTTCCCGTATCTTCTGCATCTTCCGTGTATTCAGGAGAGTTCCCTAACAATTTCACATACTTTATGGCATCCTGCTTTCCCTCATCATTAAGCCTGTCATAATTAGCCAGAAGTTCTTCTCTGTCTGGGGAGAGGGCAGGTGTGGCAGCAGAACCGTTACCAAAAAGAACAGAAGCAGGAACACCAAAGACTTCTGAAAATTTAATGATTTGGGATTGAGAAAGGTCAACAAGCCCTTTTTCTATCTTCGAAATCATACTTTTATCAGAATAGCCCACCCGTTGTGCGAGTTCGTCCTGACTCCATTTTTTCTGTAAGCGACATGCTTTTATATTTTTATATAAATCTAACATCAGTTTACCCTCCCTTTTTCTCTATAATACGATAAAGTGTAAAATTATTCAACTTTTTTGTAAAAACTATT
>JAILDD010000169.1 GCA_024689605.1 Lachnospiraceae bacterium | reverse complement strand
GACTGCATAAAGCTCCAGACTTACACTGCGGATACCATTACCATTGACTGCCATAATAAGTATTTCAATATCAATGGCAGTGCATGGGACGGCGAGAATTTTCATGACCTTTACAAAAGAGCATATACACCCTGGGAGTGGCATGCAGAGCTCAAGAAAGAGGCTGAGGATGCGGGCATAGATTTCTTTTCAACACCTTTTGACAATACCTCCGTTGATTTTCTGGAGGAGCTGGGGGTGGAATTCTACAAGATCGCATCCTTCGAGCTTGTTGATATCCCGCTGATAAAGTATACGGCTTCAAAGGGAAAGCCCATGATAATGAGCACCGGAATGGCAACTCTTTCAGAGATAGAGGATGCGGTAGAGGCAGTGCGTTCTGCCGGGAACAGTGAACTGGCCCTGCTCAGGTGCGCAAGTGCCTATCCGGCCATCACTGACCAGATGAACTTAAGGACTATGCAGGACATAGGAGAAAAGTTCGGGGTGACCGTGGGACTGTCGGATCATTCCGCAGGTTCTGTCGGTGCCGTTACTGCAGTGGCCCTTGGCGGGCGCATTATAGAAAAGCATATCTGTCTGGACCGCAGCATAGAGACAGCGGATTCACATTTTTCCATGGAGCCGGCTGAATTTGCCCGGATGGTAAAGGATATCAGGCAGGCGGAAAAGGCTATAGGATGCGTAAAGTACGGCCCCAGTCCCCAGGAGGAAGCCAGCAGGAATTTCAGGAAATCCATCTTTGTGGTGAAGGAGATGAAGAAAGGAGATGTCTTTACTCCGGAGAATATACGTGTCATAAGGCCGGGCTACGGGATGGAACCCAAGTATTATGAGGATGTGCTGGGAAAGACTGCGCAGTGTGACATTGAATATGGCTTACCCCTTTCCCGGAATATGATATCGGAGTAAGGTCATGCCATCGGAAAACTCTGCAAATATAATAGAATACAGGCTGATAAGGAGCAGGCGCAGGACTGTTTCCGTCGAGGTGACGAGTGACGGGATAACAGTCCGGGCGCCTTTAAAAATGCCTGTGGCGGAGATAGATAAATTTGTCATAGACCATAAGGACTGGATCAGGAAGAAAACGGCCCTTATTGAGGCAAAGCAAAAAGACCGGCAGCCTGTGGAACACCTTACCAGGGCTGATATAGATAAGCTGGCAGATGAGGCCATGCGGGTTATCCCGGAGCGTGTGGCCTATTATGCGCCTATAGTGGGAGTGACCTACGGCCGGATCACCATACGGAATCAGGTGTCCAGGTGGGGGAGCTGCTCTGCAAAGGGGAACCTTAATTTCAACTGTCTTCTGATGCTGATGCCGCCGGAGGTTCTGGACTCTGTGGTGGTGCATGAACTGTGCCACAGAAAAGAAATGAACCATTCCAAAAGATTCTATGCGGAAGTATTGAGGGTTTATCCTGATTACCACAAATGGCATAAATGGCTGGAAGATCATGGAGATGAAATAATGAGGCGGATGACCGGCTGATATTTTACTATCAGTACTTTTTTCCGCATCGGCAGTTGAACTGCCGGTGCGGTTTTTTATTTCGCCTTCTCTGGTAAATTAGAATACCTTAATTTGCGGTTTCTGCAAAATAAATTTGGTTAAATTGATCAATTTAGTGAAATTAAAATATACGACTTGACAACAAACAATAGTTAGCATATACTAACCAGTGTTTCAAAGGATTAATAAAAGATATTTAAAAAACAGAATAAGTAATATGTTCTGAGTAGTTACATATGAACAAAGTATGTGAGTGTGGAGGAGTGCTATGAAAAATACGGCAGAGAAGAGAAGTCTTAAAAAGATCAGAAAAAAGGCTGTCATGGTCCTTGGTATTTATTCGGTCTTAACCCTGCTTGCCTTTACGGGCTGTGGGAAAAAGGACGGCATACCGGCGGGCAGCATCGCTAACCTGGAGGCGGCGGACTTTACGGAGTATATAAAGGCGGACGGAACCGTGGAATGCGCAAAAGCACATTACGTTTATTCCACCCTTACCCTTCCCGTTGAACAGATATTTGTGGAGGAAGGAGATCACATATCGGAGGGGGACCTGCTGTGCGTGCTGGATACGGAATCCATAGATGAACAGATAGAGCTTAAGCAGGCTGCCATGGACCTGACGGAAAGAAGTGCATCCACCAATGTGGAGGCAGCATGGCACCAATACAACATTTACACGGAAGGCCTGAATAACGGAACCGATGCGAACCTTGTGGAAGCCATGGCAAACCTTCAGATAGCAAGGGAAACCTATGAATCGGCACAGAAGGCCTACGATGACTATAAGGAATCATTGAATCTGGGAATGGATCCAACGCTGGTGGCAGCAGACCAGGCTGTGGCCCAGGCAGCTAATGCTATTCAGCAGGCCAAGTCAATGCAGGCTGAACTGGATGATGAACATGGTGTAAGCGACATAGAAAAAGAAAAGGCCGAGGACGCGGTGGACAGTGCGAATCTTTCCTATGTCCAGGCTGTCCAGAGCAGGGAAAACCTTCTGCGTCAGAGCGACATCCGGCTGGCTGACTATGCCAAGAGTGCGGAGGATGCAAATCTGAATTATATTACTGCACAGACTGCATATAATGCTGCAGTACGGGCTCTGGAAAATGCAAGGGCGCTGAGTGCGGATGCAATTGAGAAGGCAAAGCTTACAGGAGACCTTACGGTGGATGAGATACAGCTTGCCCAGCTTCAGAACAAACTTCTTGATGCCCAGATACTGGCTGATCATTCAGGAACTGTAACGGCAGTCAACATAGAGGTGGGAGAAAACTCCACCGGCGTGCTGTTCGTCATTGAGGATACCAAAGATCTGGTGCTTACAGCAAAAGTGCCTGAGAAGGATATAAACAGTATTTCCGAAAACATGTCTGTACTTGTTACACCCAAGGCAGACAATTCAGATACCTACAGTGGCAATGTCAAGCGTGTTGCCGAGTCCGCATACAAGAATGCGTCAGGCAAAACCGATACCTCCGGCGAGGATGCGGACTATAAGGTAACCGTTACGATTGATGCTCCTGATGAAAAGATCAGGATAGGAATGAATGCGGAAGCGGAGTTTTCGGTTTATTCGAAAGAAGGCTGTTTTGCTGTTCCCAATGAGGCAATATTTACTGATGAGAACGGGGCTGAATTCATACTGACGGCTTCCGGAGACAGCGGAAAAGTGACGCTGCAGAAATCTCCCGTGACCATAGTTTATGCCGGGAAGAATATGAGCGTTATTGAAGGCAGTGATGTAAAGAACGGCACACGCTACATAACAGAAGCTGCAGATTACATGGAGTATGCGGGAAGCACAGTGGACGTGGCTGACTGAAAAGATAAACTCTGAGGGAGCGCCTTATGGCTGACAAAGTAATATTAAAAGATGTTTCAAAAATATATAAGACCGGAGAGACGGAGTACCGTGCCCTGGACCATGTGGACCTGAATATAGAGGAAGGCAGGTTTGTGGTAATCCTGGGACCCTCAGGTGCCGGTAAGTCCACACTTTTGAACCTTATCGGAGGGATGGACAATCCCACCAGCGGTGACGTCATAGTGAACGGAGAGAATATCTCAAAATACAATGACAGACAGCTGAGTGATTTCAGAGCACATACCATAGGCTTTATTTTCCAGTTTTACAATATACTGCCTTCCCTTACGGTGCTTGAGAACGTGGAGCTGGTAAAAGAAATAACAAAGACAAAAGTGGATGCAAAGCAGGCGGTAAGGGATGTGGGACTTGAAAACCACTTCTACAAATTCCCCAACCAGCTCTCCGGCGGCGAGCAGCAGAGGGTGTCTATCGCCAGGGCTATTGCAAAGAATCCTGCATTGCTTTTGTGCGATGAGCCTACCGGGGCGCTGGATTCCGAAACGGGTGCCATGGTCTTAAAGATCCTTAAGCGCCAGTGTGATGCGGACCGGGGAAGCAATACGGTGATCATAGTTACCCATAATGCGCTCATTGCCGATACGGCTGACGTGGTGATACGGGTAAAGAACGGACACATAGTAAGCGTGGATGAAAATCCTTCACCCATGGATATAGATGATGTTTCTTGGTAAGGAGCAAACGGACTAATGCTGATCAGGAAGATGCTGCGTGATATTATCGGTAATTTCACGCAATTTTTAACAATATTTGCCATGGTCACTATTGCTATGGCTGTATATGTGGGCATATGTTCGTATGGGGACGGAATGAAAGTCTCCGGTGACGAGCTGTATGCGGAGCTGAACCTCCCTGACCTCTGGCTGTCCGGAGAGGGATTTTCCGAATCCGACATGGACAAGATAAAATCCGTGGAGGGTGTAGAAGCTGCCATGCGCTACATGTCCCTTTCCATGACTGGTACGGTTGAGTATGCTGACGGCCGGATGGAATCCTTTGAAGTACCAATGGAAGGTGTCTTCATTGATACGTCTGTCAGGGAGCTTTCTGTCAACCGTTTCAAGGTTATAGAAGGAAGGGATTATGATCCTGATGCGGATGGTCTCTGGCTGGGACGGATGTTTGCGGAAGCCAGGGATATCCATCCCGGGGATACCATAACTCTTGAGTACGAAGATGCAGAGATAACCAAGGAAGTTCTGGGCATTATCTCTGTTCCGGATCATGTTTATGTGACTCAGGATGCCTCTGTCATATTCCAGGATGCCAAAGACTATGGCTGGGCATATATGTCCATGCGCTGGTTTCCACAGGAAGCCATGTATGACAGTATGATAGAAAGCGAAGCTATACAGGGCTTTCTGTCTGCGAGGGATTCCCTTAATATGCTGCATGAAAGCGGCATGTCCTGGAGGGATATTCTTGTGACGCAGTTAGGGGATATGTCCCCGGATGTGGACCTGGAGACAGCGCTGGAACTGGCTCCTTCTATTGCTGATGAAACAGCGGGCGAAGAACAGAAACACGCATTCATAAAGGCGCTGGATCCCGATTTCAATCTGGAGAAAGCCTATGTGTATCCCATGGTGTGCGTGGATGTGGAAGGGGAGGCACCGGGAATATACAGCGGCAACAAGGATGACGGCTCGTTTGACAAAAAGCTGGACCGCATAAAAAGGGATCTCTATGGGATTGACGCAGTGGACTCCGTCACTGGCCGGGATATGTGCGCTTCATATGCGTCTTATAAATCCGAATCCGAAGAGGGGGATACCTTTTCGGGAATGTTTACATTTCTTTTTCTTTTCATAGCATCGCTGTCCGTAATAACGACTATGAACCGATTCGTGAAAAAACAGCGTATGCAGATCGGTGCCCTGAAGGCCCTGGGATTCCGAAATTCGAGGATCTATATGCACTATATTTCCTACGGATTTTTTGTCAGCCTGGTGGGTGTCATAGTGGGCTTTGCAGTGGGAATACCGACTCTTGGCGTTAGCCTTTATGCTGAGGAAATGGACTTTTATGATGTGCCGGTGGGGGGCATATACATCGCTGAAAAGAACTATGCAGTGGCAGCGGTGATCGTGCTTATGGTCACTGTGGTTACTTATTTTTCCAGCAGAAAGATACTGTCTGAGCCTGCGGCCCAGACTCTCAGGCTGGAAGTACCTAAGATCAGGCAGAAAAAGAAGAGCGAAAAGCCCGGGGGCATAATGTCCAGGCTTTCATTTGCCGTTAAATGGAATTTAAGGGATGTGGCCAGGAGCAAGGCACGTACCATAATGGGTATCGTAGGCGTGGCCGGCTCGACCCTTCTGATCGTAATGGCATACGGCATGGAGGATTCCATGCTTAACTATCTCGACTGGGAGTTTTCCGGCATACTCAGGTTTACTTCAAGGCTTACTTTTGATTCGGATATAACAAATGTGGAGAAAAGCGACCTTTACAGGGAATACGGAAAGGCTACCACCCAGAGTGTAGCCATAGAGTACTATGACGGTAACGGCCTGCTGCAGACATCTGTCATTACGGTAAATGACTCAGAGGGGATGATCGCCCTGTGTGACCATGATAAGGCTTCTCATGACATAAACGAAGGCATTCCGGGGGCAACTTACAGCGACATAAATGCGCCGGGGGCACTTTTCGCAACTGAAAAGCTGATAAAGAATAAGAACCTGGATATTAACAAAAAGCTGAAGTGGCATATCCTTGGCAGCGATGACTGGTATGAGAGCAGCATTGCTGCTGCCAACAGGGATCCCCAGGCCCAGCAGTTTGCAATGACCAGACAGGCCTTTGAAAATCTTGGCGAGAAATATGAGCCGGATACTCTTTACACGGATATGGATCTCACAGGGGTGGATGATGAGGATATAGACGGCGTCAGCGCCATAAGCACCCTTCCTTCACTCAGAGAGCAGATGAGCGGAATGCTTTCCATGATACAGGGCATGCTTGGCCTGTTTATTGTGGTGGCAGGAGCCCTGGGCTTTATCATCATTTACAACATGGGCCTGCTTTCCATGAATGAGAAGATGTACCAGTTCTCGACCCTGAAGGTTCTGGGCTTTGGGTTCCCTAAGATCATGAAGATCTATACCATGCAGAATATATGGATCACCCTCTGCGGCATAGCCATAGGACTTCCTGCGGGTTACTTATTTACTGACTTTCTGTTCGTATTTGCCATCGGCGAGGAGTATGACTTCAATGCCCATATCGACCCGTCTGCGTATATCATAGCATCGGCAGGAACCATCATTGTCATGGTCATTACCAGTATCGTTCTGGCCCAGAGCCTCAGGAAAATAGATATGGTGGCCAGCCTCAAGGCAAATGAGTAAGGTGTTATGTAAACTCAACTGATCTTTTTGTTCTGATAATATCGGTCTTTTTGGTGAACTGTCAGTTTTTTTTCAAAAAAAATCAAAAAAAACACCTTTTATGGTAAAATGTAGCATATGTTTGCTATATACTTTAGGGGTGTTTTATGCTGGCAGATGAACTTATCCAAAAGAATAAAACTAAACAGGCACCGTTGCCTGACGAGGATGAGGAAACTCTTATGTACAGGCCTGCCGAACGCAGAAAATATCTTAATGACAGTGATGATGTATTTACGCAGAAGGACGTAAAGTCATTGAATACGGCACCGTCAGTATTTGACAGGGGTGCGGTTTTTAAATCGGTCAGGACGGACGGCTGAGTCCGGAAACTGACAGGGTGAGGAATAATGGATCGATACAGTAATAAACTGAAAGAAAAACCGTTTGCAGATTATAATGAATTTATGCAGTATATGTTTGACTGCGTAAATACCTGCATAGATGCTTATCTTGAAAGGATGAAGGCCGTCTTTTCAACGGGACAGGGACAGTACAAGAACGTTCTCTATCCTGATATCGAAGTGGCCAGCGACGTCTGCCGCGAAAGGATAGAAAAGTTCGTCATGGGTGATCCCGTCGACGAATCCGGTGAAGACTATGACGGAGAGACCGATGGAGAAGGCAGAGAAAAGAAAAAGAAGAAGGCTGAAAAGAAAGAGGCAAGCGAGGCTATAAGCGATGACCTTCTGGACCTTTTTTCAAGCCTGACCGAAGCAATAGATGATGAAGAGGAAGTGAAGGAAATTCCCACAAGATCCGATGTGATGAGTGCGGAGGAGACCCTGGAGTTTATCATCAGCAGGGCGGAGGCGTCCATCGCAAAGGGGATAAAGCTTCCCCTTTATGAACTGTGCAAGAAACTTGATTTTGAACCATTTACCATATTCTGTTTTACCGCCGGAATATTATCCAGTACACAGACTGACTACGCCGGCGTGTATCAGATCGTCAATGAGAATGGCGGGCTTTCCTGCCCGACCATAGAATCAGCAGCAAGGCTTTATTACGGGGATAAGTTTTCTGTTACGGGTGCTTACGGCGGAATGAGTGCCTGCCTTGAGCAGCTTATGCCCATACTTGACCTTCATGTGGTCAACAGCATGCCTTTCTCTACTGCCGTGTCACCGGACAAAAGAGTTATCGACTTCCTTTTCGGACGTGACCCCTTCAAGCTGGATGAAGATTATTCCAGGTTCTTCAATACCCTGACAAAGGATGGTGAAGAGCTTGATCCCATAATGGCTAATGCCACCGTTCTGGAGGCTATGGAAATAGCCTATGCGGAAGGCACCAGGATCTTCTATTATTACGGAGATGAAGGAAGCGGACGAAAGTTCTTCGTTAAGAAGTTCTGTGAAAAGAATAAGCTCCGTGCCATTACCATCAACTGTAAGAAACTTTTCGATTATGATTTCCAGTTTGTCAACAGGGCACTGTGGGCTGTCACCCGTGAGTGTATCCTTACCAATGCATGCTGCTGTCTGACTGATCTTCAGTACAGGGAAGAGGAAAAGGAAAAGTTTTTCGGATATATGGATCTGGCTTTCTCCAAGCTTACGGAGAAAAATATCACTGTTTTCGCAATGTCAAAGCTGAACATCTCAATGAAGGAGATCACAAAAGAGACTTTTGCGGAATTCGAACTGCCGGCTCCTACCACTACCGACCGACTGGCATGCTGGGAATATTTTGCAAAGCAGTATTCCTTTGATGAGGATGTGGATCTGCTGGAAATGTCCACAAAGTTCATCTTTACTGCCGGAAAGGTTAAGGATGCCCTTAAGGAAGCAAGGAACCTTTCACTTATGGATAAGGAGACAGTGATATCCAGGAAGAACCTCTTCAAGGGCTGTAACCGCCAGATGTCATCAGAGCTTTCACAGAAGGCTACCCGAGTGGAAGCAAAGTTCGGTTTCGACGATATCGTTATGAACCCCAGCCAGAGAGAGACCATTACCCATGCCATAGAGCAGATGAATTTCAAGAAGCAGGTCTATGAACAGTGGGATTACACAAAGAAGTATCCTTACGGACGAGGCCTTACGGTTCTGCTCTTCGGCGCACCCGGTACCGGTAAGTCCATGATGGCCCAGGTTCTTGCCCACGAGCTTAACCTTGAGCTTTACAGAGTAGATATCTCGAAGGTTGTAGATAAGTATGTCGGTGAAACGGAAAAATCACTTTCCATGATATTCCGCGAAGCAAAGAAATGTAACGTCGTTCTGTTCTTCGATGAGTGCGATACCATATTTGCGAAGCGTTCCGACGACGGCGGTTCCAACCAGGCTTCCGCCAACAACAAGACAGCATTGCTCCTTCAGGAAATGGAAGCATACGACGGCGTGTGCGTGCTGGCAACCAACTACAAGCACAATATCGACCCTGCTTTCTTCCGAAGGATGAAATACATCGTAGAATTCCAGTTCCCCAATGCGGATACCCGCGAGATGCTCTGGAGGACTACGATACCCAAGACAACTCCTCTGGACGAAGATGTTGATATCAGGTACCTTGCAGAGAAGTACGAGTTTGCCGGCGGTAATATCAAGAACTGCATCCTGAATGCGGCATTCCTTGCGGCAGCAGATGAGACGGCACACGGAAAGGTATGCATGCGGCATTACCTCAGTGCCATCAAGTACGAATTTGTTAAGGTTGGTAAGGTATTTACCAGATCGGATTTTGAACCCTATGCGGATCAGATCGGTCTGTAAAATTTTAATAAAAAAGGCAGCATAAAAATAAACTTAAGAGGAAGGAAAAACACTATGGCAAATCAAATGTATCCCTTTGAAAAAAATCGTTACTACCCGGGAAAGATGCTTACAAGTGCAGATTTTCAGGCAGAGCAGGATTACTTTGTAAATCGTTTGAAATTTTCTAACGTACTGATGTATGGAAGCGGCATTGTCTGCGGTCTGGGAACTTTCAGCCTGGATGACCTCTCGATACTGATAGAGAGCGGTGTTGCCATAGATGGTGAGGGACGGGAGATAATAGTTGACAATTCAGTTGTAAAGAAGCTGTCTGCCATCGACGGTTTCGATTCGCTGAAGACCGACAGGGCTGTGCTCTGTCTCAAGTATAATGAAAAAGAAGTACATTCGGTTTATTCGGTGAATTCAACGGGAAATGCAAGCAAAGAATACGAGTATAACCGTATTTCCGAAGGGTATGAGCTGTTCCTTACCGACAAGGCAGACCTTAAGCCTGACTATGTGCATGAGACGGAGTTCCTTGTAAGGGAGCGGTTGATGAAGTCCGACAATTTCCTGGTAGAAGTAATGCTTCCGGGGTATGTGAGCAAGGACAGGAATGTAAGGCTTGAGCTGGTAGTGACAAAGCTTACGGACGCAGATGTTGAACTGACGCTGGACGGACTTCTGGAGACACCTCTTTTCATGAGCGGCAGCGGTGAAAATACTATTGCTGTAGAGTGTTCGGGACTTAAGCTTAAAAAGGGTGAGGTCTGGTCAAAAGAATACTGGATGAAAGTTATGCCGGCTGACGTGGAGGATACAGCGGTTATCCTTAGAAGCGGCTCAGCACATGCATACGAAAATGATACGGCAGTGACTACTGCAAACAGTTTCCACATCAAAGTCATTATGTCGGATGCTACGCCTTTGGAGCTGGTTACCAACAGGATAAGCATGCTCAATCTGGAAATGATGGCCATCGGCAGCAGGAATGACTACATCAGGCTGGCAGAAATAAAGCTTCTCCGTACCGATAATGCATACGTCATCGATCGCATCATAGAGGATGGGGTAAAGAAATATATCACAGCTCCCGGTCAGGAGTATATAAGAAATCATTTCATATCTTACTATGTAAAAGATGTGGATATCATGGAAAGGACTGATGTTCAGCAGGGTCCTGTAGATGTAAAGAGTGAAACAAAGGAGAGAAAGTCCGGTCCGGAAGTTGCGACCGGTGTGCTTGAAATCCCTCTTGGCAGGAATGTGCAGCCCGGCGATGTAAAATTCTCCGGTGAGATCACCCACGGCCTGGGCAAGGGGAATGTATATGTACAGCTTGGCTATGAGCATATAGACCATGATGAATCACTAGGAATGGATGCGAAGAGCACGGTATACGGAAATCCTTCTCTCTTTGAATCCGGTGAAGAAAAGGTTGATGCTGAGGTTGCCGTAAAGGTGCTTAATGACAAGGGCAGCTTCGTGGCGGCTGCCAAGATGAATCGCAGCGTAAATTATCTTGTTCTTACATACCGCTGGGTTGCTATCAAGTTCCCTGCAGGCAACGATCTGGATATGCCCGGTGATTATTATGACAAGAGCATTTCCGCTGAGACTCCTACGGTTGTCCTGGGTCTCAAGGAAAGCCACTATTTCGGCGTCAGATTCCACAACATGCCTCAGAGCAGCATAGCTTATGAGCTTACGGCACCCGGAAGCGGTGAGATATCCGCAGACGGTATTTATGTGGCACCTGCTAAGGAAGGCGTATATGAGATCAGGATCTATTGTACCGATATGCCTGTAATATGCACCTATGCTTATGCAATCGTAAAGAAGATAACAGGGGATGAAACAGAATCATAATGATATATGAATCCGAAAAAGCAAAATATGAGGTTCTGAGTACCGTTCTTTCCACGGAAGATTTTGATGTGCTCATATGTGCTGAAGTTTCTGAGGAAAAAGGGAGCAAGTATACTGTGTTCCTGGTGCGTTCCCATGAGCTGATCAAAAGACTGCTCATAATGCTGGACGCAAACTCAACTCCCGATGGAAGCACCGACGTGATGATAGAGAGCTTTTCAACGGGAAAGGATCATTTCTTTGTATTTCCGTACAGGCAGGAACGTGCCATAGATAAGTTTTTTGTGGGTGAAGGAATGTCCATTAATCAGTGCGAGACCATATGCTGTAATGTGATCCTTGCCTGCATTACATCAGGGCTTCCCTATCCGCTGCTTTATCTGATACTGAAGCACAGACTGGTCAATCTTTCCAGGGATGATTCGATCTATCTGAGTTACTGTGTGGATCTTTCGGAAATGGATGAAAAGATAGGCGAAAAGGAATGCGTGGTATGCTGTGCAGAAATCATCACGGATCTGCTTGAAAGGGCTTCCTTTGAGAAAGCGATATCCTATCAGATACTGCAGAAGAAGGGCGCAAATAAGAGTTACACACAGTTTATCGAGCTGTACCGGGATGTCAGGATTGCTTCTGCGCCGGAAGGAAAGATAGGCATATTCAAGCAGATAAAGAAATTCTTTTCGAGACATTCTGATACTTTTTTCAGGATACTGTTTGTTCTGTGCTCCATCGTTGCGGTAATAGCGTTAGTCATGCTGCTCTCAAATCTGTTATTCGGAGATCAGCCCTGGTTAAGGATTTTTTATAACAATTTCAAGGTGATAGGTACACAGTCACTGGAATGATGAAATATAGTTTATCTGAGGTTTAAATATTATGGCTAAAAAGATTCTGATAATAATAGTTGCATTCTTCTTCCCTCTGTTGTGTTTTGGGGTTTATTTACAGTTGTACAGCGATAAATCGGAATTCAACGAGAAAACCAGGTATACGGAACAGAACGGAATCTACTATTACACTTCTGACTGTGGGGATAACATACGCATCTACGGTATAAAACCGAACAAAAGAATAAAGTTTGGCACGCGTCTGGGTGCGAAAAAGAATGAGTCAATTGATATAGAAGGAATAACGGCAGACGAGGAAAATGTTTACGTCCTGTACACAAAGACCACACAGGACAGAAAGACCTATTTCCAGATCCTTAAGTACGACCTGGGCTTAAAACCCGTTGAGTCATCGGCGTTATTTGAGGTTGAAAAGGATATATTGGCCTGCGGCATTGATGTGCAGGACGGTGAACTTTTTGTTACCGTTATGAATGATGAACGTACCTGTGCGGATGTTTATCTTCTCGGAAAGGATATTTTTGAGGAAAAAGAGGGAAATGAACCCTCATCGTCACTGTCAATGATCTACTCAAAGGAAAGCGAAGGTGCGCGTTTATTTACAGAGGCACGCTATGAGGACGGACAGTTCTTTACAAGAATGGATTCCGATGCGCCGGCGGGCATATTTGCTGTTCCTGACGAGATCAAGAAAATCTACAATTCAAGGAAATCAAATGTAGGCATTGAGGTAAAGACCGGAGGGGTCAATACAGCAGCTGTGCTGGCATATACCTGCTTTGTGATCTTTGCATATCTCATGGTTCATCTTGTTATAAAAAAGAAGAGCCGTGTACTTGGACTGATCCTTTCCGGAACGGTTTGGGTGATCTTCATAGCTGTTAATGTTTCTTTTGTGCTTAATGCTGTCATGGAAACCGTAACCCAGCAGTCAGCCAAGCTACTTTCGACTGATGAGAACGTTTACAGCGTAAATGATATCGGAATAATTGAAAACTATGGCGTTGGAGATTCGGATTTCTATGAAAGCAACGGGTATTATTCGCTTTACTCGGCAGTTTCGGATGAGCTTGGCGGATACGGAAATGTAGACTGTAAGAGATTCTTTGTGGCTAATGCACAGAATGGAAATATCGTAATTGATACCGAGCATATGAACCGCCAGAATATCGGCGAGGTTCTGGGCGATTCTTACAGAATTATGTTGGAAAACTGTTCTATAGACAAGGAATCGAAGGTTGAAGTTAATACCATTAACGGCACAAGGTATTATGTCGTATGTTCTCCTATGATGTCTGCCGGTAATTCTGCATACTGTCTTATCGGTATGTATAACAGTCCGGATACGGATGGCGTTGTGAAGATAGGGACACTGCTTATAAACAACTGTGTAGGGCTGATGGCTATTATCTTCCTGATCGTTTATTTCGCGGTAGATGTAAGGGTATACAGGGACATCTTCCTCATAAAGAGAGCACTGATGGAAGCTGTTGAAGACGGAAAGGAGCCGGAGGTAGCAAAGGAAGTCAGTGACGACCAGAAGCTGATATATACGGCTATCAGGGAACTCGTAAGACGCATCAACAGGATAAACTATGCCAAGTATCAGATGTATTCGGCATACTACCGTTTTTCACCGAAGAATATTGAACAGCTGATGCATAAGGATTCGATTACCGAGGTACATGATGGAGATACGGCAGTGGCAAAGGGATCTATGACTGTATTTTCTGCGTCTTCTTCGCCGGAAACAAGGGATGTCCTGGATAATATGAAGTTCCTTATGGATTATATGGAAACATCGGATATGGAAGGTACTGTAGTATCCAATGACAGCATGCTTACCAAGGTTGAGATGTTCTTTGACAGGAACCATAAGAACATGCTGGAACTGGGAGTGGGATATTTTACAAATTCCGTAAGGAAAGAAATGCAGAGCAGCATGTCGCTTCTGGTGTACTACTCAGAATTTACTGTGGGAATTGCGGGAAACAGCACCCAGGCTATGACCTTTATATCATCAAATAAGGTCAGTGTATATGTGCGCTTTGCCGAGTGGTTCAGCAACCTGGGCATAAATATGGTCATCACCAAGAAGATAATGGATCGTGATGCCGGCCAGGCAGAAGTAAGGTATATCGGTTTCATACTCCTTCCCGACGGAAGCAGGGAGGATCTGTATGAGGTGCTGGATGCCTGCGAGGCAAGGGAAAGACAGCTTAAGCTGGAATACAGGAATAAGTTTGCGGATTCCATAGAACTGCTTTACAAGTCGGATTATTA
Organism: Lachnospiraceae bacterium; assembly: GCA_024689605.1. The sequence goes on along the minus strand of JAILDD010000169.1, from coordinate 5,483 downwards.
CCTGGCAAGGAACAGATTTTCAGATTTACTGAAGAACTGTCCCGGAGACAGGCTGGCAAAATGGTATCTCTTCAAGTGTGAAAAGTGTCTTGGCGGCAGCTTCATGGGCGAAGAGGGAATGTCACTTGATTACAATGATGATATCTGATCGCTGTATTGTCGCTTTTGGAGGATAAATGAACATATTAAGCACACTAATTACAGTCCTTAAGTCCAGGGTAACCAGGCTGGTAGCAAAATTCAGGCTTTATACCAGCAGGGGCTTTATTCAGGCGCGTATAATTGATAAGTTCAGAACCTTAGCGACCAAGATCCTGAACATCAAGCCGAAGGACAAAAACGATTATTATACCCTTTTTGGGTGGATGATAAGCAAAAAACTGGCTCATGCGGCCCTTTTTGTCCTTGGAGTGGTCAGTCTTTGGTACATTTTTTCAAATATTTCTGCATTTGGGTACGGAAAAGGTCAGAATACGGTACGCACGTACTCGTATAATTCACTCATACTAAGATTTGTATCGGGGCATGTGAGGATAAAAGCACATGATGGATACATAGCTTACGACGGAAATGTAGAGGATGGAAGCGTATCCGGTAACGGAACACTGTATTACCCCAACGGAAATACCGCATACAGCGGAAGCTTTTCCGGAAACAAGTACGAGGGCAAGGGAACATCCTACTACGAGGACGGGGCAGTATGGTATGTGGGAAACTTCCATAACAACCTGTTTGATGGCAGAGGGAAGCAGTACAGGAGCACCGGAACGCTGGAATATGACGGTAATTTCATGGAAGGTTTCCGTAATGGTGAAGGAATTCTGTACAACGCATCAGGGGATGAACTATATAATGGAAACTTTTCCTACGACAGTATAGTTTATTCCGATCTTCTCGGCATACCTACTTCCGAAGCTGCAGGTAAATACAGCGGTGACCGTGAGGTTTACCAGTCGGATGAAGGAATCTGTGTGGTACTTGATGATATCGATGCAATGTATTATGCAGTAGCTGATCCCGAAGCCCTGTCAGATGATCTGGTCACCAGTGAAGTATATGTTATGTCGGATTCGTTCCAGGCGGGCAAGGTAAGCGTCCGTACCATAGAGGAAATTAAGACACTGCTGGGGACCCCGCTCTATGACGGTGAATCGACAGTGATTTTCCCGGAAGCGGTGCTGATAGACAAGCTGAGCAACGACGGCAAGATATATGATGAAGTGAAACTGTCGGGCAGCGAGCAGTTTACGGATGTAATGACAGTTACGGGATATAACAGGGAAGCGTCCGTTTATCTTTACAGTTTTGAGAAGGATGGGCTGATATATGAATTTATATGCGGCAGCGCCCAGGGAGCCTTTGAATTCTACAGGATCCGCCAGGCATAAAAAATTCCATATAATAAAGCTTGTTAAGAGCATGATATCTCTCATGCTTACTTTGACTCTGCTTGCCGGCATGGCGCAGGGAACGGGGGTTATCAGGGCTGATGCTGCTGCGGGTGCCCAGAGCAAGGTCCTTACAATAGCTGCGGCCAGGACTCTGGCGCTGGCAAACAGTTCAGAATATGAGAGCGCAGAGGATGACCTTGAGGCTAAGTATATGGCCCTTGAAAGTGCCAGAAAGGCCATGGAACTTACATATAAGAGGCTGAATACTTTCAGCTGGACTCCGCTCCTCAGCTTTAAGTTTCCGGAGTCACCCAAGCAGCAGGATCTCTACGAGCTGGAGTTTTCAATCACAGAAAAACAGGCTGACATTGATGTTGCAAAGAGAAAGCTTGCAAATGTAAAGTACAAGGTTTACGACGATGTGAACGTGCTTTACTGCGGCATTTATACCACCCAGGTCCAGCTTGACTTTAACAGAGAAAAGCTTGAGTCCGTAGACGAAGCGCTTGCCAAGAATAAAGCAAGACTGGCAACCGGTGAAGCATCACAGGCGGACATAGACTCATTGCAGTCCAAGCATGATACCCTGGAGAAGACTATTGCCGCTGAAGAGAGAAGCCTTGCATCTTCCCTTAGAAAGATGTCTCAGAAGACAGGAATTGATGTAAGTACCGGATATACTTTTGAAGAACCTTTCCTTGCTGCAGACATAAACAGGGAATACCTGTATAACGGTCCGGATGCAAGACTTGATTCCATAATACAGTGGACCAAGGACAAGGATGAAAATTATTACGATGTTTGCATGGCAGAGACTACCGCAAAACTTTCGCTTCAGACCAATTATGACATTATGAAGAGGAAGTACGGCAGTGATATCAACATTATCTCCGGCTATGTTACACAGGCTCTTAACGGACAGACGATAAACAAGAAGGCTTTCAAGAAGTCTTATAAGGATTTCCTTAAGAAGGTAGACAGCTACTGGGAAGGCAAGAAGAGAATACTGTTCATTAAGATTCCTAGAATCTGGTTTAAGGGATCGACTGCAGGAACAAGATTCGTAGAGGATGATCCCTATGTGCTGCAGGAAGATGCATTGAATTACCAGTCGGCAAGGTCTGACAGGGCACTTGCGGAAACAGAACTTGAAAATTCTGTTGTGGATGCTTTTGACGGATATGTTTCTGCAAGAAGCGCATACGAAACTGCAGTGGAAAATGTCAACACCAATAAGTCCCTGCTTGAAAAGGCAAGGGTTCAGAATGCGGTAGGGGATATGTCCTTCGAGGAGTACCAGCAGGTGCTCGAGAGTTATGAAGAGTCACAGAATACCATGATAGAGTCTCTTCAGTCTTATTCCGACTCTCTTAATAATTTTGATGACCTTACCAAAGGATGGGTGAGCGGATACCTTGATTATCAGTCTGCAAGCCTTGGCGCAGGTGCAAACGGCATAAGCTATAAGGAAGATTCTGACCGTGCATATTACACACTGGAATCCATCATCCAGAATCAGGAATTTGAATTAAGGATCACCATTCCTGAAGATTTTGATACTGATATAACAGATTATGAGCTGTGGCTTGACGGTGTGCAGGTTGGACCCAGGACAGCTATTGACTCTAAGCTTCGTCATGTGTCGGTAGCAAAGACTTGTATCAACAAAGCTTTCATAAGATTTTATAACGGTGACGAGTTTGTTGATGACTGTGAGATATCCCCCAGCAAGACCAGCGATTATCTGGATATCATTGTTGACAGAGGAACAGAAACTACCACAAGCGATGTACTGGCAACATATATTACCGATGGCCCGGATACAGTGGGAATGACGACTATTACCATTAAGCCGACAGCAGATGTCAAGGCATCATTCTACAGGATCAGGACTTCAGAAGGACAGTTCATAGGCAGTGAGGATTATATCGCAGCCGGGGAATCCTTAAGGTACCTGAACCTTATTACCGGAGATCTGTCGGCACTGACGGTTGAATTTTACGATGACGGAAAAGCACTTATTGAAACAGGATATTTTGCAACTTCAGGCTCTGAAATAATGAGGGAACCGCAATGAAGAAGAATGAGAAAGCAAAAAAAGCATCTAAGGCCGCAGCTAAAAACGGCTTCGGGAAGATTGCCATAGTGTCAATGGTGGCAATGGTTGCCGCTGCGGTTGTTGCGATTTACGGTTCATATGCAAAGGGTGCATTTGATGAAACGGATGCAGTTACTTTCCAGGAATACAAGGCTTCACATAATATAGAGAACAGTGTGCTCTTTATAGGAACCTATATCATACATAAAGATGCAATGACGGAAGAGCTTTATGAGAAGGCTTATGATTCCGCTGCTTCATCAGGCCAGGATGTTCCTTATTACAAGTCGGAGATCGGCAACGGTGAATGGTATGATCTTTCACAGGCTGAGAATGTAAGTGATATTACTGCTGACGGTACGGCGCTGGTGGATGAGAGCGAGATAGATCCGCTTTTTGTACAGTTTTATGTGGGGGCAGACGGCGTGGTAAAGAATTATAAGGATGAGGTCGTTAATCCTTTTGATATACCTTCTCCCTATGATCTTTCGAACCTGCCGGAGTTTGAGCAGCTCTGGTTCCAGTATGCACAGTCAACATCACACGAGCCTGTATCCAGGGATAAGTTTCTTGAAAACAGGTTTTCAGAGGACAAGAATGTAGAGGATTCGGATAATTACCTGTATGATGCCATATCCACATTTTTCAAGCTTGACCTGACAGATGATGATACAAGAGCACTTGATGAAAAGCTTGCAAATATGTATGCATGGAAGCAGGAACTTATGAACGCGGGACGTGATGAGGATGCGGAAACGGTATATACCCTCTGCTCCATGATAGATGCCCAGAGACGTGCGATAGTATATGACAAGCTGGCAACCGAGGCTGAAAACTGGAGGTCGGCAAATCCTGCACTTGGTACATCGGTAATGCCCAAAAGCAATAACAGCAATGTTTCATTCTCGCTGTTTTCATTCTCGGCTACCGAAGAGTATCCGGTGAACTATGACACACGTACAAGCAGCCTGGTGGGAGCACTGTATGATATCTGTTCGGGAAGCCAGTACGATGACGGTGATCCTTTCGAACAGGACAGCGGCATAATGGATGCCATCAATGAGGCAAACAGTGCATGCCAGACCAGCTACATAGAATACTCATCCAAGGCACTTGCTGACGAGGATACAGTACTTGGACATTATAAGTATATTTACAGCAACAGCGTGATGGAATCGAAGAGCGAAGAGTCACTTACAAAGCTCCGTTCTCTCATGAATATTGAAAAGGATGTTATAGCAGACAAGAGCAAGGAACTGACGGTTCTGGAAAGCGACCTGCTTCCTTACGGACAGAGCCGCTTCAAGTCCATAGTTACATCCGGCGAGGGCAGTGACTACAGGAGCGCGGTGGCAGCAGGCAAGTCCAAGGCAGTTACGACTCAGATACTGACAGATCTTGCCAATGAGACTGAATCCAGACGTACACAATACCAGTCACTTATAGATGCAAAGCAGAAGAGAATGGATGCAGCTGATGCCCTTGAGTATGTACAGGGCATAAAGGCCTGGGCAGAAGAAGTAAAGGCTACTATTCCTAACGATGATTTCAAGGGCGATGCGGAAGATGCCCTGGATAAGTTCATCAAGTACCTGAAGGATCTGGAGAACAGCATAAAGAATTCCGACGGAAGCCTGCTGGACGATATGGAGAAGCTTCAGGAACAGAAGGATGACCTGAATACAAAGCGCCAGAATGCACTTGATAACAACGACCTGGCGGGTGCCGCAAAGTATGACGCTCTTATTGCTGCTGTGGATAAGCAGATGGATGAGCTTGGTGGAAACGGCAATGCTGAACTTGCAGACAGCCTGCTTGATAAGGCCAAAGAGGCGGCGGCGGAAGGTAATGCAGATGCGCTCTCAAATGCAATGGATGCTCTGGCTGAGATGGGTGCTGCCGAACAGATGGCAGAACTTGTAGATAAGCTTGAGGATATGGGTGCAAATGCAGAGGTAATGGCTGAAGCAGAAGCTGCACTGGCAGATGCGGAG
>JAILDD010000064.1 GCA_024689605.1 Lachnospiraceae bacterium | reverse complement strand
ATCCGCCGCATGTCTGTTAGTTAAGAGGGAGCTTTTAGATGCTCTCGAACTGCCGGAAGAAACAGCAGATGCAGGTGACCTTTATGCTGCGATATACAATGCCGCTGTGCAGGGCGGAGCAAAATGTATTTCCTGCGGAAGTGCAGCCCTTCTTAAGTTTAATGACAGCAGCAATGTATATTATGATGCAATAAGTGAGATTAATTCCGATAAGGAAACAGCTGGAGATAATGCAGCTTCTGATAGTAATAATTCTGAAAATAGTGATCCGGAAAATAATGATTCTGAAAATGCCGATACTACCGACTATATCGCCCTGTATCTTAGCGAAAAACAGCGTACTGAAAAATTAAAGATAAGGATAGAGCAGGAGCGTGCTGCGGCAGAGGCGGCAGGAAAGCGGCTGGCAGAGATTAAATCTACTGGAATCTGGAAACTCTCCGGTCCCGCAAGAAGCTTTTATCATTTCCTTCAGAGGACAAAGGACCGCGTGGCAAGATACGGTTCCATAAGGGGCATAGCCAGGAAAATTTCATCCAAGTCAATTGAGAAAAAGGCCAGGCTTCAGCACGGTACGGCAAGCTTCCCTGATGCGGATGAGAGAAAGCGTCAGGAGGAAACTGTTTTTCCGGAAGGTTTAAAGATAAGCATACTGGTGCCTCTCTATAATACGCCGCAGAATTTCCTTCGTGAGATGATAGATTCTGTTAAGGCTCAGACTTACGGCGGATGGGAGCTGTGTCTGGCAGACGGCTCTGACGATGCACATTCCTTTGTAGGTGATATCTGCAGGGAATATGCAGAGGAAGACAAAAGGATAATATATAAAAAGCTTGAGAAAAATGAGGGCATATCCGGCAATACAAACGAGTGTCTTAAGATAGCTACGGGAAGCTATATAGGACTTTTCGACCATGATGACGTGCTGCATCCCTCGGTGCTTTATGAGTATATGAAACGCATTTGCGAGGAACATGCGGACTATATCTATTGTGACGAGACTACATTTAAGGGCAACAAGACCATAGACCATATGCTGACTCTTCACTTTAAGCCGGATTTTGCACCGGATAATTTAAGGGCAAATAACTACATCTGTCACTTCAGCGTGTTCAAGCGGACTCTGCTTGACGGGACTGAGCTTTTCCGGACTCAGTTTGACGGCAGCCAGGATCACGACATGATACTGCGGCTCACATCACGGGCAGATAAGGTGGTGCACGTGCCTAAGATACTTTATTACTGGCGTTCTCACGCAGGTTCTGTTGCATCTGACATAAATGCAAAGAGCTATGCCATAGATGCTGCCAAAGGGGCTGTTGCTGACCACCTGACACGAAATGGATATAAGAATTTTGAGATCACCAGTACCAAGGCTTTCGAGACCATCTTCAGAATAAAGTATGAGATAAGGTCTATACCGAAGGTATCCATAGTGATACCGAATAAGGATCATGTATCTGACTTAAAGCGGCTGCTTGATTCAATACTGAATAAATCTACATACGAGAATTACGAGATCATAATAGTGGAGAATAATTCTACCGATCAGTCAACATTTGCTTATTATGATGAAGTCTGCGCTGCATCGGACAAGGTAAGGTATGTACGGTATAGCGGTGATTTTAATTTCTCAAAGATATGTAACTACGGTGCGCAGTTTGCCACAGGGGAATTTATACTGCTTTTAAATAATGACATGGAAGTCATAACAGTCAACTGGCTGGAAGAGCTTCTTATGTATGCGCAGCGTGAAGATGTGGGCGCGGTGGGAGCCAAGCTCTACTATCCCGACCATACCATACAGCATGCAGGGGTGGTCATAGGACTCGGTGCGCACAGGACTGCGGGACATGTGCATTACCGTTGCGCAGATACAAACTTAGGCTATATGGGGCGTCTCTGCTACGCGCAGAATTTTTCAGCTGTTACAGGGGCCTGTCTTATGGTCAGCAAAAAGAAATATGATGAGCTGGGAGGGCTGGATGAAAGCTTTGCGGTAGCCCTCAATGATGTTGATTTCTGCTTAAGGCTTCTTGAAAAGGGTTATGTGAATATCTGGACGCCTTTCTGTGAGCTTTATCATTTTGAGTCTGCGTCAAGAGGCTCGGATGTTGAAAAGCCGGATCCGGAAAAGGCAAAACGCTATGATGAAGAGGCAGAGCATTTCAGGACCAAGTGGAAGACTCTTCTTGAAAAAGGCGATCCTTATTATAATGTGAATTTTTCACTGGATAGAAGCGACTTTACTTTGAAGGTAGAATTATCTTAAACGAATTAAGATCATGTGGATTTGTCTGAGGATGTTTATGAGAATTGCGCAAACGGCGCCGGTATTTCAGAAGTTCCGAAAACCAGACGCCGTTCTGCATTCTAAAGACTATACGTCTTGATATTTTATACAAGTGCCATATTTTTATTATAGGTTTCTATCATCTGCGCTCTGATGTTTTCCGTCAGAGTTTTTCTTTCTTCTTTTGTCATCGTCTGCACATCAACAGGCGGCAGGTATTCTACAACTACATGTACAGACTTTAATCTGGGTACATGGTTTTCAAATATGTCCGGGGTGTTGTTCAGTACTACAGGTACGATCTTGCACTTTGCCATCTCTGCTATCTTGAAGCTTCCCTTGTGGAAAGGCAGCATGTCTTCGTTAGTCTTGTTCCTTGTGCCTTCGGGAAAGATTGCCATTGATATGCCATCCTGAATGTTCTTGGCCGATCTCTTAATGACTTTCATTCCCTGACGCAGATTTCCCCTGTCCAGAAATTCGCAGTGCAGGAACATCATCCATGTGCTGAGAGTCAGGAACTTGTTCATTTCCTTTTTGGCGATATAGCCTGTGGGACGTGGCACTTTAGCGTAGGTGAGAACGATATCAAAGATACTGCGGTGGTTTATTACATAGAGTACCGCTTCATCCTTTGGAACATTCTCTATACCCAGAACAGTTTCTTTTACTCCGGCTATTTTTATCACCGTGCGGAATGCACTGTTGACTATGGCGAGACTTTTCCTGTCGCATCCCTCCTTATCAATGAAACTATACAGTACCATTGCAAGCTGTATGGGAATGGAAACTATCAAAAATATGGCAACGAAGATTCCTGCGATAATAATTCTTATCATTTTGAATTCTCCCTAATCAGGTAAATTTACCGTATCATTATTCCAGTGATCTCAGCAATATACATGGTATGAATGGAATCATTGTCATACCACAGCTTTACGATGTCGTCATTTATTGAATCAAGGGCGATATCCTGTCTGCACATTGTCTTGCAGAGCAGTACAAAGGAAGATTCGGCAAAATAAGGAAGTCCGTTTTCTTTTATTATATTCAGTCCGCTCTTTGCAATCTTATCTTCGTCTCTTCCCGAAACTTTGCCGAGATACTGCTGTGTTTCCCTGAAGTTTTTAGGATTGAGGAAATTTACGGAAAAGCATCCGGCTTCATCGATAAATTCCTTAGTAAATCTGGTCTGCCTGATGTAAACGGTAGCAGTAGGTTTATTCCATATAGTGCCTGCTGCACCCCAGGATGCGGTCATGGCATTTACGGATCCGTCGGCCTTGGCTGCACAGATCTCGGCCCATCCCTTGTCAAACATTGTAAAAGGATTACCCACAAAATGTGTTACGTCTATTTTTTTTAATTCGCTCATAATATATACCTCCCAAGGAACTGTATTGGTAACTGTTTATAACAGCCGTCTGTATTATACCATAATCGCACTGTCCCTGCTATTACGGCTTGTCTTGCGGGGAACACTCCTTATCCGTTCCTGAAGGAGCTTTTACGGTTTTATAATACCTGCAGGCATGCTCAAGGTTCTCACGTACTGTCAGTGCAGCCCGGAGAGCCGTATTACTTTTGGTACCGGGTGATGAAATAATGATAACATCTCTGCAGTATTCGGTTGCAAATAGTACTATTCCGTTGAATGTGGATCTGACATTTATGAGCACCCATTCATCCTTGGTGCCGGGATCTATATTGCAGGATTCCAGTATGTCTCGGTTGGGCTTGCGGGGGGTGAGATTCCGTCCGAATACGTCAACTATGGTATTCATCATATTAGGGGCGGATGCATTTACCAGTAATGGGAAGGTTAATATCTCTCCTGCATACATCACGGGATGTTTGCTTCGGTAGTCGGATTTGGAGGCGCTTATCTGATCAGCCTCTTTACCATAGTAGCCGGAGTATTCCATTAACGTATCTTCCGATGCATCTACGGGTTCTATGGCGTCCATGCGGTCTATACGGAGATTCTGTATGTTTTCATAATCTTTTACACCGGCAATACAGTAGTAATATCCGTTGCTCCAGATTATTTTTAAAGGGCGTATGGTTTTGGGTTTTTCATAACCGCTTTTGGGGACAAGCTGTAATTTTGCGTTGTATGTGCAGTAGGTTATCTCAGCCAGTTGTCTTCTTTTTATGATATGTGCGAGGTCGCTTATGTGTCTGAGTACCGTCGTGTCACTATCCTTAAGCTCTCTGTCTGCGGGAGTAGGGATATAGGCCATAAATTCATTGGATAAAGGTCTTATGGATCCAAGTTTGTCGGAAATTTTCTTTATATCATCCACTGAGAAAAAGTTGTAGGTTTCAATGGCATCATACAGAGTTTTTAATTCACTTTCCAGAATGGTGGATTCATAGTAGTAGAGCTTGTTCCGCTCACTTTTCCCATTGCTTCTGAGATCATCTTTCTTTATTTCCGAAAAATTGGACACATTTACATACTCTGTGGAGCCATCTTTGCGTATGACAGGGGTTACGCAGCGCAGATAGAATCCGGCGTTGAAGGTATCCCTGATGTCTTCTGGCTCAGTCAGTTCATGAATGTCATTTCTTCTGAACAGGTCCAGATAGTTATCATCCATAAGGGCAGTCAGCATTTTGCTCACTGTGGTATGGGCAATGGGAGTCCTGTTAAACGGAACATA
>JAILDD010000047.1 GCA_024689605.1 Lachnospiraceae bacterium | reverse complement strand
GGGTGACGCACACCTTCACTGGCATTTGTATCCACGACGCACCGGTGATATAGAAAACTATGGAAATAACGGGAAAGGCCCTGTTTGGTGGTATCCGATGGAAAAAATGTATTCTGATGAATGCAGGCCTGATGAGGTCAGGCTTGAAGAAATGAAAAGATGTCTTCTTGAGCAACTTGAGCAGCTGACAGCGACGATTTGAACTGCCCGGGACAGGTAAGCTTTATCTGAAGGCACATGCGGGCGGGGGCGTACATCATCAACATAGATTTCCTAGTTAGCGCTCCTTTTTGTATGCGTATAATATATCGGTTAATCAGCGGAAAAGGAATACTGAGCTTGTCCTAAAACAGCTTGAAATCATTGCTTTCTAAAGGCCGCGGAAGGAAAGAAGGCAATGGAAAAGCAGAAAAAGTTCGAAAGTATTGCTTTCCAAAAGCCGCGGAAGGAAAGAAGGCAATGGAAAAGCTGAAAAAGTTCGAAAGTATTGCTTTCCAAAAGCTGCGGAAGGATAACAGGCAATAAAATGGAATATTACCCGGCTGCCGGAGTATAAGCATAAAGAAGCTTAAGAGCTTAAAGATTAAGGTAAAGATACCCGGAAAGGCTAAAGCAAAGACTCGAAGAGCTGCTGTTGCTTGCGGGTAAAGGCGCGTTTGACGAGGCTGAAACAGGATTTGCACGGTTTTGCAAAGATCACAGAACGATCACGATCATCGATGAGCTGCAGGAATGCATTTTAGATAACAAAGAAAGACTTGCTAAAAATGTGATCTTTAGATTTGCGAATAATCTGTTTCTTCAATCCTCTGATACGGAATGCGTGAAAATCGGCATGAGTATTCTGGGGCTGTTTGATATTCATGATAACGGGAAACTGCAGAGTGCAATAAAAACGACAGCGTTTCCTGATCTGCTCGGAGGAGCTGAACAGGATGGCTCAGAACAAGGGCCTTATGTCGCCTACAAAGGATCTGTCCTTTAACAGCATGTATGCTGCATTCGGAAAAGTTCCGGAATCCCGCATACTCTCACCGGAAGTGATAGGACTTACGGATGATGCGGTAATACAGTTAAGGCAGGCAGTCTATGCAGTGGGGACCGGAAGTATGACCATTGATGAAGCAGTTGGAGAGTACGGCTCATTTACGCAGTAACGCTGCGGCAGCTTGCTGCGATGCCGTGGCAGGAAGGGAACTGCCGGTCACGGGAGTCCGGGAAACCCGGGAGAATGGAGATTAGTATGAAAAGATACACACTCATTTCCGTTATACTTACACTTTCGCTCCTTACCGGCTGCGGAAGCCCGAGAGGCGCATTTGGTCTGAAGGCCGGAGCTAAGCTCGCACACGGCGACTATACTGTTGTCTCGGAGGTTCATAATCCCGACGGCGGCTGGGATATCACTCTTAAGGACAATGCCCAGGGTTTTGAGTATACTGTAAAAAGTTATATGGACCCCCAGTATCTTGACGGGGAGGAGTTTGCAAGTTTTCCCGCGACGCAGGATGATTTTTATTACTGCCTCTATGATCACGTGATCAGCCTGCATTCTCAGGAGATCGCGGATATATGCAGCAAACATGGAGTTACTTACGAAGATTTCAATCCCAATGTAGTCCTGTGCGCTCCTGATGAAGCGAGCGGGAAGGCTGCGGCCCTGGAGATAGCGGAAGTATTCAAGAACGAGAATGTGGACAGCCGTATGGACGGCATGTTCGTAATGGTGGTAGACAATACGAGCGCAGACTGGGGCCACAATGAGGAATACGGAAAAGTGAAGCTGCCGGATCTTGTGTGGATGACACCGGCTGATGAGGAGGCACAGTACTATATCGATATCGCGCACCGTCAGACCGACCGCAAGGCTGTGTATTTACGGACTGAAGAGGGGACGTTAAAGGATACGGATGCCGATTTCAGGCGTGTTGACCGTTATGTGGGCTATACCTATGAAGAGTCCAGAGATGCTCCCGTCAAATTCTATTATTTCAGATCGTCCAAAGGAAGGGAATACTACCTTTGTGATTTTAATTATCTCGATGAGAACTATGAAAACGGGAAATGTTATACCAATTATGACAGCGTAAAATAAGTGCAGATCCGGTAAAAAGCAGATCCCCTGAATTTTTGAACATGAAAAGGAGGAGATGGCATGAGCCCGGAAAGATCGGGTACTACAGATGGGAGCGAAAAGTTTATAAATAACTAAATAATTTTAGATTAATCTAAAATAAATATTGACATACTGCATATCTGGCTTTAATATCAGAGTCAAATGATAATTTTGTCGCAAACTATACGGATCGGAGAGCGGATATGCAGAATAAAAACGGTTTACTTACAGCTTACAACCTGGCCCTGATAGAGCAGAGGGCGGACCCTTACGTACTGAGAGCAGGTGACGGATCTTATTATTTCACTGCATCTGTCCCTGAGTATGACAGGATAGTCCTGCGCAGGGCCGAAAGCCTTGCGGCACTTAAGGATGCAGAGGAGATCACTGTATGGAAAGCTCATGAGGAAGGCGAGATGAGCAAGCATATATGGGCTCCCGAGCTGCACTGTATCGAGGGCGAGTGGTATATATATTTTGCCGCATCAAGAAAGGATGATATCTGGGCTCTGCGCCCCTATATCCTTAAATGCGACGGCCATGATCCCTTAAAGGATCACTGGAGCGAGCAGGGCATGATGCAGCGCAGTGATGATGACATCTATTCCTTCGAAGCATTTTCACTTGATTCTACAGTATTTCACAATAACGGAAAATGGTACTATGTCTGGGCTGAAAAAGTCAGTGTGGGCATACAGATCTCCAATATCTACATTGCGGAGATGGAGAGTCCGCTTAAGCTTAAGACGGCTCAGGTATTGCTGACCACACCTGATTACGGCTGGGAACGCAGAGATATATGGGTAAATGAGGGGCCGGCAGTGATAAAGCACGGCAGCAGGATATTCCTCACTTATTCTGCCAGCGCCACGGGTGAATGCTACTGTATGGGTATGCTGAGTATCGACAAGGACGCGGATATGCTCGATCCCGGGGCATGGAAGAAGGAAAAAGAACCTGTGCTTAAGTCGGATGCGAAAATGGGAATGTACGGTCCGGGACATAACTGCTTTACCAGACTGCCGGACGGAAGCGATGTGTGCATATATCATGCGAGGACCTATGCCGAGATAGAGGGGGATCCGCTTTATGATCCCAACCGCCACACCTTCGCCATGAGGCTTGGCTGGGATGAGAAGGGCTATCCGGTATTTGACTATAAGAATAATCTGGTTATTTGAACATCAGGAGAGGAGTGATAACAGATGGGCGTTAAAAAAACAGGGTTAAAAACGGGACTGCGTTACGTGCTTACCATGCCGCTGATGCTCATGCTTTCCACGGGCGGATGCGGGACGGCTGCGGAGGATATGGACCTTCCGGCAGCAGAGATAAAAAAAGGAAATGCGATGAACGGTGTATCCTGCCATGATCCTCAGATACTGCCGGTGGGAGAGCGCTATTATATGACGGGGAGTCATCAGGTTCTCGCATATTCCGATGACCTTATCAAATGGAATTATATAAACAAAGAGGGCGGCACAAACATGTTCTCCAATATTTACAGTGGAGATATGCCTGCCTTTTCCTATGTCGGAAAAAACGACCAGGGCGGTTATTCCGTATGGGCATCAAATATAGTATTTAACGAGAAAATGGGAAAATACCTGATGTATTTCTGCACCACTTCGACATATATCAAGTCGGCCCTGACCCTGGCTGTATCGGACAAGCCGGAAGGACCCTACGAATATACCACTACGTTTCTGTATTCCGGCTTTGAAAAATCAAATATCGATCAGACCAATCTTTACGAGGTTCTCGGAGAAGATGCCGATGTAAACAGGTATCTCAGATTCGGAGGCTACAACAACGATATGTGGCCCAACTGCATAGATCCCGCTGTCATGACCGATAAGGACGGCACGCTGTGGATGGTCTACGGCTCCTGGTCGGGA
>JAILDD010000007.1 GCA_024689605.1 Lachnospiraceae bacterium | reverse complement strand
TTATCTCAGCAGCCTTTTCCAGTACGCCGTCCTTTTTCTGCTGGATAGGAACAATGCAAACCTGTACAGGCGCAACCTTAGGAGGAAGCACCAGGCCCGAATCATCACCGTGAACCATTATGATGGCACCGATAAGTCTGGTGGTAACGCCCCAGGAAGTCTGATGAACATACTGAAGCTTGTTTTCATTATCCGTATACTGAATACCGAAAGCCCTTGCAAAACCATCGCCGAAATTGTGGGATGTACCTGACTGCAGAGCCTTGCCGTCATGCATAAGTGCTTCAACCGTATAAGTAGCTTCCGCACCGGCAAACTTTTCCTTGTCTGTTTTCTTACCCTTGATAACAGGAACAGCACAGAACTCCTCCAGGAAATCAGCATATACATTCAGCATCTGAACTGTCCTCTCCTCAGCCTCTTCAGCTGTTGCATGTGCGGTATGGCCTTCCTGCCATAAGAACTCACGGCTGCGAAGGAAAGGTCTGGTCTCCTTTTCCCAGCGGACTACCGAGCACCACTGGTTACACACCTGGGGCAGGTCACGATACGAATGAACTGTATTCTTATAATAATCACAGAATAAAGTCTCGGATGTAGGCCTTACGCAGAGCCTGTCCTGCAGGGGCTGCTGTCCTCCCTCTGTTACCCAGGCCACTTCGGGAGCAAAGCCTTCCACGTGATCCTTCTCCTTCTGAAGAAGACTCTCGGGAATAAACATGGGAAGATATACATTTTCTACCCCTGTCTCCTTGAATCTTCTGTCCAGCTCATTTCTGAGCCTTTCCCATATTGCAAAGCCTGCAGGCCTGATGACCATACAGCCCTTAACGCTGGTGTAGTCCGTCAGCTCAGCCTTCTTTACTACATCCGTATACCACTGTGCAAAATCTTCTTCCATTGAGGTGATAGCCTCAACCATTTTCTTATCTGCCATTTTTCCCCTTTCTGCCGGATTAACGGCTTCGCATGGCTAATTATAACTGTTTCTCCGGTGAGAAAAGCCAGCACAAACATCATAATAAAACCGCCAACGGAAATGCTGAAAACGCTGTCCGCCATTGCCGGAATTCAGGATATTATCCATTTGCGTCACCTCCTGCATTTCACGATTGACGCAAAGTATTATAACATAAAAATCATTTAGATTTACGATTTTGTTTTTATAAGACGGAAGGTTTTGTCGAATCCTTCGTAATTTATCCTGTAGCTGTGAAAAGCTTCCCTGACCTCATCAGACATTTTAGGTGACAGGGTAAGCTGCTGTCCGTTATCAAGGAAAATATCGTCAACATTTATCCTTTCCGTATGCAGCAGCGAAACGGCCTCAAATCTTGAGGTCCTGACAAACAGGCTTTCAGGCGCCATTTTCAGAAAACTGCTTATGGGCATATAGGTCTCGTAATCACCGTCAATTGTGTGGAGTATGAGCTTCCTGCCGCCGGTCTCCACATAAAAGATGTCCTGGACAAAAATCTTAACCTGTTTGCGGCCGGTGAATATTTCCACATATGTCCTGTCGAAAGTCTTGCAAAGAACATTCTGCATGCATTTATCAAACAGTTCCCGGACTACCGGTTTTTTAAGGTAATAATCTGCCTGTATCTCAAATGCTTCAGATGCATATTCATTGCTTCCGGAAACCATCACTATGACGATATCCTTGTCCTTCTCACGTATGTTACGTCCCAGCTCTATCCCGTTGATACCTTCCATATATATGTCAAGAAAAGCCAGCTGAACACCACTCTGCCCGGAAGCAAAGAATTCCTCTGCGCTTTTATATTCAGATACTTCAAAATATACTTTTCGTTCTTCGGAATATTTCGCAAGAAATAGCTTGATAAGTGTGCGGTCAATGTCCGAATCGTCAATGATAGCTGTTTTTATCATATAGTCACCCCGGTATTTTCCCCCACAAGGGTGATTATAAGCCTAATTGAGAAAAAAAGCAAAAAAAATACAAAAGAAAAAGCCACATCCCATACAGGCCGGATATAATCTGCAACCTCCCCCCGTTAGTCGTCAGATAACATCCGCCGATATAAGATACGGCTTTTGAAAGCACGCTTCCCGCTTTTTATCGGGCCTTACAGACCCGGAAAACCTATCTCCCCCGGAAAAAGTCAATTTATGCGGAAAAGCTCTTTCTCCCTCATGGGGTCATTATATGAAAGAAGTGTGTACAAATTCAACAAACCTTGCTTAAAATGTCCTATTGTTGTCTTAAAATTGCATTTTCGGGTTAATAATGCCTTTTCTGAGCCATTTCCCCGCCTTCCGCAGCCTCAAACTTTTGACCGTTGCCCATATTTGTGCTAATATAAACGGGTTTTTAGGGAAATACTGACAGAGTATAAATTAATGAAGAGATTATTAAAAGCTTTTGGCTGGATATTCTTATTTATAATGACTGCCGCAGCGGCTGTTTTCCTCACGCTTTACCTGCTGATGAGGATGTTCTGCTACGGTCCGTCGGAGTCTGCCCGGGATACTTTTGTATCCACCATGCTGGAAACAGGCGGAATGAAGTTTGTCATATCCTGGTTCTTTACCGATGAGGAAGTAATGGAAATCACCGGTGCCAATGAACCCGCAGAGATTGCTTCCGATACGGATGCAGATCTGGTAAATATCCCTTCTGCATCTGACAACGATGTCCAGGCAGATGACACCTGGGCGGAAACCGATATACCTGAAGCACTGAGGGCAGCCTATGAAGCAGATGATGACGGTGACGGACTGATACTGGTCCCCATCACAGCGCACACATTTTCCGCATCTCTTCTGGTAATAAGGGATCCTTCCCGCATACGCCTCTCATCATCCTACCCCTGGTCAACAGAAGCCAGGGAGCGTAACGGCCTTACCGTAGGCCAGCACTGCGAACAGTCTGACGCCGTTGCAGGCATAAACGCCGGTGAGTATGTGACATCCGGAACCAACTGGGGCGGTATGCCCGTGGGAGTAGTGGTACAGGACGGAGAGATCCTTTACAACGGCCCCGGCTACGGTGATGTCATGGTGGGCTTTAATGAAGACAACATCCTGGTGGTAAAAGATGTAAGCGGAATGTCCGCTGCATCCTTTCAGAGCTACGTCACTGAAAACCATATAACCGATGCCGCATCATTCAAGGATATTTCCGGCGGCAATATCAATCACTTTACAAAACTGATAATAAACGGGGAAGCTGTTGAACTCGGAGGAAAAGGGTCAGGTGCCAATCCGCGCACAGCCATTGCACAGTGTGCCGACGGGACAGTACTTTTCCTGTGCACCGACGGCAGGGGAACCGGCGGACACCTGGGTGCTACCGGACAGGACCTCATAGACCTGCTGATCCAGTACGGTGCCGTCAATGCAGCCAATCTTGACGGCGGAAGCTCCTCCGCACTTTTCTTTAACGGAGAGTACACTACCGGATCCACACATATGCTGTATGCAGATACTTCCAGAAACGTGCCTACGGCATTTGTAGTAATGAAATAAGCATGAAAGATAACACAAAAGACGAAAACAGAATAAACGAACGGCAGTGGAACGAACATCCCCGCAGAAGGAGAAAGTCCTCAAGTGCCCCTGCGCCTGAGAAGGCATTCGCAGATGACCTTACCGATGACCTGGAGCTTGTCGATGTTGAGGACGTTAATTCTGATGCTGAAGACGAATCTCCGGAAGAAGAAACCGGGGAACGCGGACAGTCTGTATCACGGCTTCCGTTTTCACCTCTATGGATCATCTACGCTGTGTGGTGCATTATCCTTATAGCAGGAATGTTCTATACCCTTGATTATGCGAAAAAGAGCCTGACACTATATGAAGCCGCAAGGCCGGATCGCCTGATGGACAGCCTTGTAGCCTCAGTATCCTCTGATGGCCTCGGTGACAACGCAGTCCTTTCAAAATCCATGGACGGCGTAACCACCGTCAGCTACAACGTAGCAGTCAACAATACAGTAAGCTGCAATTACTTTGAAAATCCCTATACCTATGTGGCACAACTGAATGACCTGCTGGATGCAGAATCCCTCAGGTATGAAAAAACCGGACAGGATTTTACCACCGGTGCCCTGACCTATGCCCTCTATGCAGGGGATCTTCATTTCGGAGACATAAAGCTGCTTCCCGGCAGTTCCTATACAAGAATGAAACTTCTGACCATGACAGACTGGACGCCCGAGAGCATCACTGTTTTCAAAGAGCCTGCTGACTACAGCATACAGATTGATATACCGGACAACTTCACCGTAACGGTAAACGGCATGCCCGTTCCTGATGCATATACAGTTTCCCAAAAAGAGTGCAGCGACCTTGAATTCTGTGAGAAGTACGTTGACGTTCCCGGGACAAAAACCATTCTTATCCCGGGCTTCCAGGATGAAGCAACAGTTGATATAAAGGATTCCGGCGGCAAAGATGTGGAAAGTACAGTGGAAGAAATCGCTGACAAAAATGAAGGAGTCAACAGCACAGAAAGCATATCTGAAAATGAATATAACAATGTAGACTATCCCGGTTCCTATGCATCAAAGATAGAACAGATAAACTACAGCTGCGGTTTCCCTTCACCCGAAATGCCGGATGACCTGAAAGCTACCGTACTTGACATGACTGAAAACTACTCCTTGTTTTTTACAAGGGACCTGCCCGGATCCACGGCAAGCATCGATCCCATCAGGTATATCTTCCCTGAAGATTCAGAATACCTGAAGCTTGCGGAAACATACCGCAGACAGGACATGGAGATAATCGTTGCACACAGCAATACCCATTTTGATAATGTGACAGTTGATGATTATACGGTTTATAATAACGAATGCTTTTCCTGTCGTGTAGCCTTTGACAAAATAATGACCATGTACGGCAAAGAAGTTGTGGATGATACAGACAGTGTCTACTACTTTGTGTTGATAGACGGAGAGTGGAAGATTGCGGATATCAGATAAAAAATCAGATAAAGAAAACAAATACCGCAAAAAAAGATGCTTAGCAGCAGCATCTGTCCTGGTGGCTGTTACACTTTCAATAGAACAGCTCGCTGTATGTGCGGGAAGTCCGTTTGCTCCGGGCAATAACCCCATCATACCCAATTCACCTGTTTCTGTTCCTTCAGACAGTGTACTCCCCGTATCGGGAGCAGCCTACTATACTGATACAGCCTTCTTTTCAGAACGGACCAATACCGTTTCAGACCTTTCAGACGGTTCAGTTTTATATAGCCTCGGCTGTTCCTATTCATACGACAGCCTTACAGAAACTGATGATGGATTCCAGACGGTATCCAATGATGATTCCAAAGATGAGCAAAGCAGTCTTTATCCTTCTGCAAAAGAGGAATACTACAAAAGCACTCTTCCTGAAAGCCTCACTCTGTATAAAAATGCCTCTATGTCAGGCAGTTATTCCGATGTTGATTTTTCCGTAAACGATGATACGATCACCATAGGACTGAATCTCGACATAAGCGACACCGTCCTTGCTTCAGCTTATCCTGTTTTTGAGCTTGAAGGCGCAAAGTGCCGTTTTTATCCGCCGGAATACTCCGGTACGGAGGATCCGGACTTTTCCGCACTTGCATCGGAATATGATTATTTTAACGAAGACGGCTCTTTAAATCTTCTGAAGGATCCTGTTCTGTATGTGACAGACGCAGGCAACAGCACTGTTATGTACCACGTACGTGCCGAATATATGTCAGACATTCCTGTCCTTCATATCAATCTTGATGATCCAGACGCAGGCATTGACAGGTATAAAACCACTGGAGCCACACTGATCATAGACGGTACAGAATACCATATGGACATCAGAGGCCGCGGAAATACCAGCTGGTGGAACTTCCCTCAGAAGTCCTATCAGATAAAATTTGAGGATGATACGTCATTACTGGGTACTGAGCCTTCGGATAAGTTTGCGCTTGTGCCCACTTATCTTGACAATTCCCTCATACGCAATCCGCTTTCAGCAAAGCTGGCTGCCTGTCTGGACAATATGGAATACAACCCCTATCAGACACCCGTTGATATTTTCCTTAACGGCAAATACATAGGCGTCTATACTTTCTCGGAAAAAATAGATGTCGCCATGAACAAGGTGGATCTTTTTTCTGATGACTTTGA
>JAILDD010000271.1 GCA_024689605.1 Lachnospiraceae bacterium | reverse complement strand
GCCGTCTATTCCTATCTCTCCGAATTCATTCTCGATAAGCACTACCTGCTCACCTTTCCATGCCTCAGCAAGGAGTTTCTTTATAAGAGTGGTCTTTCCTGCCCCGAGAAATCCTGATATAACATCTATTTTTGTCATCTTTTTTTCCTCCGTTTTGCTTAATACTCTAAGTCCTAAAACTGTAAAAAAGAGGCTCCCCTTTCCGGCAGCCCCTCATATCATCAGCCTGCTTTGCCGCAGCACTTCTTGTATTTCTTTCCGCTTCCGCAAGGACAGGGATCGTTGGGATAAATCTTTTCAGGCTTCTTCACAGTTCCCATCTCCTTTGCTTCCTTTGTAAGAGCTACACGCTTTTCCTCATCGAATATTGCATTCCATTCAGGAAGGTTGTAAAGCCACTCAGCCTTGGCATCAACCATATTTTTGAAAAGCATTTCCTTATCAAAAGCCAGTGAAACTTCAGTATTCTCATCCATGGTATCGATAGGATTCTCAACCTTAAGGCTCTCCTGTATGCCCTCAAGGAATCCCACCATATACATAAGTGAAATATCATACTTCTCTGCAAGACCCTTTACGGTTCCCTTTACTTCAGTATCCGGCTCTTTTAAGAGCTGAGCATATATTGCCTGCTCTTTTGCAAAATAGTCATCCCACAGTCTCTTAAGGGACTCTCTGCTGTGGTTCTGTGTATCATAGGCTTTTTTGTGCCATTCTTCAAGAAGTGTCATGCTTTATCTCCTTTATTTATCCTTAAATATTATGCCCGGCTGCACCCACACATTCAGGCATCATTACCGTTTCGTACGTCAACATACTATACCACAAACTGCGGCTGTTAGCAATCCATTGTTATTGCCGGGGGATCACTTTACCTCGCCGCTCATATCATTTATAACAATGGACACCATCCCGTTTTCCTGCCTGAAAGAGAAAACATTCTTATCCGACAAAAGGTCAACCGGCACCAGAAGTTCTATTCCGCTCTTTGTTGTAATCTTCTGCTTCTTCGCAAGGCTCCTTCTTGTCTTGGGACTTACATACACCGGCTGCTCCTTTATCTCCAGATCGGCCGCCTGCTGCTCGTAACGTTCCATAGCCTTTTCGTTGCCGGAAAAAACCGTATCCCTGATACGTTTGGGATTGATCTCGCCTTCTTCCCTGGCGGTGTCTGCTACCACACGTCTGTACTCAAAGATCTTCTGGGGAGCCTCATCCTCATAGCATTCCTTTATGGTATTGGTCATGACATCCTGTATAACTTTTACAACTTCTTTTTCAGACTTCCTCAGACTGATCTTCAGGATACATTCAGCCATATAATTTACGTACTGTCCATCCACCATACATTTGGAGTCTGACATGGAAACCCTGTTTTCAAAAACATTTATAAAAAAGTAATCGTATTCCTTCTGTGTGTGTGAAGGAAGCAGCCTGTAATCCTTGGTCCAGGTAAGCTCGCCATCCGAATTCTTCTCACAGGAGAATTTAGTCTGATAATTAAGCTTGAAAAAAGCAATGACCGGCTGTTCGTCAACAGTTGCATACACAAACAGACCGCTGCCCGGACTCATTTCAGAGACCTGCTTCAGGAGATCATGCATTTCATCAGCCACCACGTCCACGAACGCATCAAACCCATCTGCATTTTCAGGAACTATGGCAGCCAGAAAGGAATCCTCGTCATATACTGCCTTCCTGGAGGCAACATTGTCATAATTGTATGCGATCAGCTGCAGAATATAATCATATATCTCCCCATCGGGATCCAGCGTGTATTCGTTATAATCCACATATGCTGCCCCCGCATCTATGGAGCTTATAAAACACCTGTGGGGCTCAATCTTTGATTTTGTCATTTTGTCCTCCGAACTGGTCTTGATTATTTATTTTAAAGATTAACTCGCCAAAAGTATCATGCACGCAAGCCTGTGTGTGAAAGCACCTTTTACTGACGAATCATTTTATGATAACACCCCAAAATTTATTTTTCAATTTGACAATTTCTTCTGCTTGTGTTATCCTACGCAATGGTCGTTAAGCAAGTGCGTGTAGCTCAGCTGGATAGAGCGTCTGGCTACGGACCAGAAGGTCGTGGGTTCGAATCCTGTCACGCACATACTAAGCCGGTTTCCTTGCGAAACCGGTTTTTTTTTTATATCATAGTAGCAATGAAAAAAGATTTTTTTGACAGTCATTTTGAGCATACGGATCTTGACTACCCGGTGGGTGTTTATTATATAGACCTTGACCGGATGTACAGCAACTGCGTCCGTTCCCACTGGCACGAGGAAATGGAGATAGATCTGGTCAGGGAAGGACAGGCTGTCTTTACCACCGGCGGAAACAGCTTTACCGTATCTGCCGGTGAAGCTGTATGGATAAACAGGAACCGGCTTCATTCCATAAAACCCTGTGAAGGGTCGCACTGTGTCATCCTGTCCATCCTCTTTCATCCTTCATACATTTTTGAGCATCCGGATGCCTTTCTGGGGGTCAAGTATTTTAAACCGCTTATAGAAAACAGTACACTCACACATCTTATGCTCACCAGAAATGACCTTTTCGGACAAAAGGCCCTGGAGCGCATAAACGAAATCCTGGAAGCAAATCTTAATTCAGCTTTCGGCTACGAGCTTGAGACCAAGAGCAGTCTCTGCTCCCTCTGGCTGCAGCTGCTGGAAATGAGCAACCGAACAGAATATAATGCCGAAGAAGCTGACAAAGTGGCAACTGATGAAATACGCCTTCAGAACGCCATTCTCTATATACATGATAATTTTACGAAGAAACTCACACTTGACGAAATAGCAGACTCCATACATGTTAGCAAAAGCGAGTGCTGCAGGTGTTTTAAAAGATCCATATCCACTACGCCTTTTGACTATCTCATGCAGCACAGGATATATGAATCGGCACTCATGCTGCAGCGTGACACACACAGTGCCATAAGCATTCAGGAACTGGCCCTTCGGAGTGGATTTAATAACGCAAGCTACTACAATAAGATTTTCAGGAAGTACCTTGGATGCACTCCCATGGAATACAGGGAAAACATAAAAAAAAGCCACAGGGATGCACTCAACCCCTTTGGCATTCCTCTGGCAAGGCTGTAGCCCGTGACAGCAGGTTCTTCGGGCTGGCCTGAACAGTTGCCCTCACTCTATCCTCTTCCCGATTACAACAAACCTGCCGGTATCCGTCTGATAGGAACAGGTAGAAAGTGTAATGAACTCATCGCCGTAAACCGCAGTCACTCCCGTATCATACAGAGAAAGCTTCTTTATATTGTCATAAAAGTAATTGAACTCTTCTTCCGTGTCAGCCTGAAAAAATTCATAATACTTGAATACATCTGCATCCTTCTCATAAACCTGAGTATAGAACGCAGCTATCAGCTCATATTTCCTTTTTTCATATAGTGAATCAAAACATATGACTGAATGTTCCCGGCCATAAGCTTCCTTTTCATATCTCACCAGCTTGCCGAACATTGCATTCACAATCAGGTGATGCCCGTGAATTATCAGATTTGTTCCGGGCGCAGTACCATCGGTATAGAAACGCTTCGCTGTTCCCGTACCCACAACAGAATCCGTATCCATTATCAGGGAACCGTTCGCATTATTCTTCTTGTAAAAATCCCTGTAAAGGTAGTAGTTTTCATCATCCGGAGTCTGCATTACCGGATAATCTATAACAGTCCCTTCAACGTAAAGCCAGCCGCATATATCAGGATTCTGTTCGTATAGTGCTTCGTATTCCGGTAGCATCCCCGGCTTATCATCCACAACAATACCGTCTGCGGCATACATTTCACGCATCATCTTAAGCGCCGCCCCGTCATAGGAAACAGCTGCGTCATCGGAAACCCCCAAAAGATCTTCTGATACAGACCCTGAAGACACCTGATCCCTGACTTCCTTCAGTTCTTCCGTCTGCCGTCTCACCTGCAGGACATCATAGTAATGCTTTCCCAGGATTATCATTCCTACAGCAAAGCAGACACAGGATACCACCAGCAGAACATCCCTGACTGTATCCGTATTTATACTCTTCTTACTCTTTTTATCTGTATCCCATATCTTTTTCATACTGTACGATCAGGTCCCTGTTTGCTACCTCGTATTCATTAAATATGGACTCATCAAAATCTTCAGGCTCTATAGTGCCGTGATACCAGCTCAGGGAATCAAAATACGCCTGCAGGGCTTCATCCTGGAATTTCCTGCCATGCCTTGCAAAAAGTTCATTCCTTGCAAGCCTGCATTCCTCAGCCGTAAGCCCGGCCAGCTCATCCATGGTATAGTACCTGCTGTCACTTCCGGGAAGAATATATTCGCTGTTGTTTTTTATGCTGTGGTAATCCGCAGCATAGGCAGACTCGAATCTCTTATGGGTAACTCTTCCGCCTTCTGCGAAAAGATACTTTATCGTTCCAAGACAATTTATATCATTCGTGTTATAATAATTATTTGCTTCCGAATATGCCTCATAGACTAACGGATTTTCTCCGCGCAGCCCCACGAGCCTTTCCATCCCCTTTTCATCCGCCAACTGCATTGAAAGGTAGGTGAAAGAATATGCGGTATTTTCAAATCCCAGTTCCAGAAGTCTGCTCCTGCACATGCTTGCACTGTCTTCCATACCCGAATCGTCGCTTCCACAGAAACTCTCATTGAAATCCTCAACAAATGCCCTTCCGTCATAATGCGTAATATACAGGGTGTTCTCTATTCCGTCCGCAAATAAACAGCAGACTCCCATACAGTCTACCGCGATATATTTTTCATTACCGTATTCATTTATGCAGATATTCAGCTCCTGTACATCGCCGCAAATTTGGCCCAGGGCAGAAGCAATATCCACTTCCCCGCCTATGATCGAAAGCGGTAGGGATTTGGAAAGAGAAACATGTGACAAGTCACCGACCTCATATATTTCAAGCCAGACAGTGCTGTGTTCTATACTGACCACGAGCATCTCACTTCTCATATCATTGTCAAAATCAGCGATCTTATACGTCATTATTCCTTCTATGCTGTTATCAAATGACTTGTAGGCAGGAGATACATAGCCGCCATTCACCGCTTCATAATAGCTAAGCTCTACGGACTGATCCATGTCAAAAATGCCCTTATCGGCTATCAGTTCATCCTTAAAATATTTTTCCAGAACATCGACATCATCCTTAGTATTGAGTCCGGATCCCGAACCGTCCGGTAACGTCCCGGAACCTGTTCCCGTATCCACGTCGCTGCCGGTATCACCTGCAGTATCCTCACCTGTATCCGTGCCATCCCCCGAAGTGTCATCACTGCCGGTATCTGCTATAGTATTTTCTCCCTGCCCAGCAGGACTCTGGACATTATTCCTTGAAACATAAGCTCCGGCTGCCACTACAGCTGCCACAATGACCGCCGCTGCCACTAACACTACAGCAGCGACCCCTGCGATTATCCAGGGAACCGGACTTTTTTTGCTGACATTTCCCTGCAAGGTACCAGCAACAGGCTCACTTACAACAGACTGAGCATAGCCAGGCTCAGGTGATTCCTTCACGGCTTCCACAGCAGGCCCGGCTTCCTCAGTACCATCATCCGCCAGACTTCCGCACCCCGGGCAGAACATCATTCCTTCCTGTATTTCTTTTCCGCAATTCTTACAGATCATGAAATTATTTCCTTTCTCATGCTATGAATAACACTCCAAGAGTACCGTAACCGCAATGGGATGAGATCACACCTCCGGCCCTGGTAACCAGTACCTCATCAAAATAGTCCATATCCAAAAGATAGCTGCGAACGCTTTCAACTATCATCTCGTCGCAACCCGAATGGGTTATAAAAACCCTGTCTTTTTTTGCACTCTTAAGGTCCTTCTCCATATCCTGCACATATTCCGAAACAACCCGGTGCATTTTCCCACGGTATTTTTTTCCCGGCACCATGACGCCCTCCGTGACAGCAATCCTCGGATGAAGTTTGAGTATGCTTCCCAGCATAGCCGTCAGGCCGCTGCAGCGTCCGCCCCGCTGAAGATACACAAGAGTATCCACAACAAAGCTTGCCCGCACCCTGGGAATGAGCTTACTGACTTTTGATACGATCTCGCCTGCAGCCATGCCATCCTTAGCCATACATGCAGCTTCCAGTACAAGAAGCCCTATTCCGGTAGAAAGACTCCTTGAATCCACCACAAAAACATGATCCTCATAATCAATATCTTCTGCGGCAAGCTTCATAACATTGGATGTGGTAGACATATCCGAAGATATGGTAAAAGCCACCACATCGTCGCCTGCAGCCTTATATCTGCCAAAAACCTCCGTTGCTTTCTCAATCCCCGGCGCCGATGTCTTAGGAGTTGTCCCATGTTCATCAGACCACTTATAAATCGTATCCGGATCTATATCCACACCGTCTTCGTACTCTTTCTCACCTAAAATGATATGCAGCGGGATAATTTCTATTCCGTACCTTTCCACTAATTCTGCAGACAGATCACAGGTACTGTCTGAAACTATTTTTACCATCTCTGTTCCCCTTTAAGAATATTTTATCCTTGTTATATTTTATCTCAAACCCTTTTTCATTCAAGTCCTTTTATAGTAAGCGTGAATGCGAAAAAGGCCGTAACGATACTTTATGATCATAACGTTTTGTGATACCACGATACACTGCATGCGGTCAACGGACTGCAGCTCAGCCGATTCCCAGAGTTCCCGGCATTAAAGGAAATGACCTGAAAATATGAAGTCAAAGATAACTTACAATACAATATTTGCGGTTTGTGCGGGTGCGACAAAAAGCGGGCTAGACCGGCGCAGATGATGAACCCTTTTCGATGGACGCCCGGGCTTCATCTAGGCTGATCCCGTTTTTTATGGCAATCCCGGCCAGATCATCATACTCGGTCTTCCGTCTTTCCACTCCGAATCCCGATGAAACCTTCTGATGTACCACACCTGATCCCGTTTTAATTTCTTCAGTATGTCGGTCAAGGATGTATCTTTCCATGGAACTGAACCTGATACCTATAGTCTTCGTATGCATAAAGATACAATGGGCCATTCGCTCCCGGTCCGCATTCCTGCAGAGAACATGCAGCACCTGTCCGGGACGTCCTTTTTTCATACAGGCAGCAACAGTATAAACGTCCAGCGCCCCCTCTGACATAAGCATCTCAAGCGCAAAAGCCAGTTCTTCACCTGTCATATCATCGATATTGCATACCATTTCAGTTACGCTGTCCTCCACTGTCTCACCGCCAGCTGTACTCTCGCCCAGAAATACCCTTACACAGTTGGCAGCTTCAAAGTCTTTCTTCCCCATTCCATATCCGGTGCCTGAAATCATCATTGGCGGCAGGCTCCCAAAATCATCCGCAAAATATTTAAGCAGCGCAGCACCGGTAGGCGTACAGAGTTCCCCCTTTATATCGCCCCCATATACAGGACAGTCCTTTAAAATATATGCTGTTGCGGGTGCCGGAACAGGAAGAAGACCGTGGGCGCACCTCACCAGCCCGCTGCCCACATGAACCGGGGATACTATTACTTTTCCGACACTTAGCCTGTCCATAAGAAAGCTGACAGCGGCAATATCTGCAATAGCATCCATCCGGCCAACCTCATGAAAATGAATGTCGGAAACAGGGACTCCGTGAACCTGACTCTCTGCCTCTGCTATCAGGCCATATACTTTACATATGTCCTGCTTAACACTTTCTTTCAGGTTAAGATGGGATACTATTCCCTCTATGTCAGCCAGTGAACTGTGATGATGACTGCTGCCTTCAGAATGAAGATTCTCATCTTCTTCCACGCCGTTAACCCTGACCGTTATATGCGTCCCATTAATTCCGCACTTCACGGAACTTTCCCTTTCATAGCAGACTCCCGGTACACCTAAAGAATTAAGTTCGGAAATAATTCTATCCACATCCGGAAAAAGCTCCGCCAGAGCTCCGGTAAGCATATCCCCTGCAGCTCCCATAGAGCAGTCTATATACAATAATCTCAAGATTTTACCCCCATATGATTTATCATGTTAGCCATATATCCTGCACCAAAGCCGTTATCTATATTAACAACGGAAACTCCGCTTGCACATGAATTAAGCATGGAAAGCAGCGCAGACAGGCCGTTAAATGACGCACCGTATCCCACACTGGTGGGAACTGCAATAACAGGACAGTCTGCCATACCGCCTATAACACTGGCTAATGCACCTTCCATGCCCGCTACTGCTATTATCACAGAAGCGCTCATCAGCTCATCCTTATGGGCAAAAAGCCGGTGGATGCCGGCCACGCCCACATCATAAACACGTAACACATCATTGCCCAGGACTTCTGCAGTAACAGCTGCCTCCTCAGCCACGGGTATGTCACTGGTCCCCCCGGTAGCCACCACTATCTTCCCTGTACCATAGGGTTTAGTCTTTTTACCTATCAGTCCGATCCTTGCATCTTCATAATAGCAAAGGCTTATCTCATCACTTACAATATCCGCCGTTTCCTTCGAGAGTCTCGTGATCAGTATCTGGTCCTGTCCGTTGGAAAGCATAGTTTCCACAATGCCGGTTATCTGCCCGGGCTTTTTCCCTGCTGCATATATAACCTCTGCAACCCCCTGTCTCACCTTCCTGTGAAGATCCACCTTGGCAAATCCTATATCCTCAAAAGGCCGGACTTTCAATCCCATAAGTGCCTCATCCACACTCATGGATCCGTCTTTTACTTTTTCAAGTATCTCTTTTATATCTTCGTTCACAGCCTCCCCCTATCCTTCCCGGTTTTTCCGGCCCGTAAAACGCTGTAACACTTCGTACAATACCATAGTATGATATCGGTCTTTCAAGGTCAATCGAATTTTAACTTTTTATCCGACACGTAAAACTGTATAATATTTTATTATGCAGAGCATAAACAAGTACGGAAAAAAAGACCTTTCATTCTTAAAGGTTCTCATACCTATGATCCTGGTGGTTGTCGGGGTAGTTTTGTTCCTAAACGGCAACATAGGCGGCGGGCGCCGTTCCATACCGAATATTCCGGAGCCCAGGCAGACCGATGCCAAGGGCGGTACAGATTTTGTTGTATCCGGATATAATGTACACGCGGACTATCTCTATGCCTATGACATAGAAGCACTTGTAGTACATACAAAGAATTATTACGGAACTGATTTTGGTGCAAAGCTTGCACCAAGAGATCTTGCCCTTGCATGGGGAAATGTTGCAAAATACAACAGCACTGTTGATTTCCATTGGGGCCAGCACGGCAGATGGTACTATTGGAAGGTAAACACTTATGAGGAGCTCTCCACTGTAGGCACCGTAGATGATGTCAACAGGCAGTCATCCAACAACCATCTGATAGCCGCAAACAGTTCCGTGAAAAAAAGCATAAAAAAAATAAAGACCGGTGATCACATACGCCTAAAGGGGTATCTGGTAAGCATCACCGCCACCGATTCAAAGGGAACTCCCTACTACTGGAACAGCAGCACCTCCAGGAATGACACAGGCGACGGAGCCTGCGAAGTCATGTATGTCACAGAGGTTAACATACTGAAATAGGTATTTTAACCCTGCGATCTTAACATGCGTTTTAACAGCTCATATCTTTCCTTCTTTTCTTCTTTGGAAAAATGGATTTCCCTGAACTGTTCCGGATTATTTTCATATGACAGGATCTCATCACCGAACTGTTCGCTGGTAAGATCGAATACATGGCCGTCAACATCGTTGTAGCAATGAAAATTTCCGCCCTCTCTCGGTATTCCGTATACCTTCCCGCCAAATATATCCTGTACCAGAAAAGCGGTTATGGAACACTGCCCAAGGGTTTTATTGTCCACGCTCCACTTTTCCCTAAGTCTTGGAGCACAGGTTTCTTCGCACCAGATTGCCGAAAGGGCATCATAAAGATCCTGCGGGGTACCTATCCCCTTGTATTCATCATTTTTAGCAGGTACATCTGCCTGTTCCCATCCGTAAAATGCATATCCCATAATGATACCCTCCGCTTGCTTAATATACTATCCGTATCATACCACGCTGTGCCATGTCAGTCACAAAAACATGAGATTTCTATTCCATCCTTATGTTCCCTGATCATTATGGCACCTGACTCATCGGTCCTGAACACATCCACTCCATGCTGCCCCAGCCTCTCAAGTACATCTTCATGGGGATGACCGTATGAATTATTATCGCCTGCGGAAATAAGCGCCACTGAAGGCGACACCCAGGAAAGCCATTCTTCACTGCTTGATGTCCGTGAACCATGATGTCCGACTTTCAATACCTGATAACCGCCTTCCGGGAATTTTAGTTTTTTCTTCATTTCCTCATCTGTAAGAAGGCCCAAAACATTCTGTTCGCTTTCCACGGTTGCATCCCCTGTAAAAATCCCCCCGAATGTACCATATGTAACTTCCAGGATCTCGGAATAGGAATTTACATCATCTGTTCTGTATCCCTCATCCGGATGCATGCAGAATATACGCAGTCCGCTTTCATCCGTCAGACAGTCACCGGTCGAAAAATAGACTACCTCAACATTATGACTGTCCGCAAGACTTATCAGTTCCTCAAAATCTCCACAGGCGCCATAGGCATCCGGCAGTATTATCCGTCCTATATCTATACTGCCCATGTCCTCCGTTTGCAGCATTTCAATAAGACCGCTGGTATGGTCGCTGTCCGGGTGCGATATGAACCAGCAGTCCACTCTCGAATAACCCTTGTATTTAAGAAAAGGCATTATCGTATATTTGAACAGATCCTTTTTTGAAGAGCTCCCACCATCGATCATACATACCGTTTCTTCCGATGAAACACATATTCCATCCCCCTGCCCAACGTCAAGCATAGTCACAAAAAATCCCGAAGAAAGCCTGCAGAATAATACTGCCAGTGCCACAGGCATTGCAAGTATTCTTTCATAAAGCTTCATTTTCTTTCCATAGGCAATGACCAGTATAATAATCCCGTAAAATACTGCCACCTGCCAGGCTACCGGTGCACCGCATATGTAATTATGAAAAGGGAGTTGCTCAATAGCCTCACAGAGAAAGCTGTACAATGACATTACCAGATGGCACGGTATTGCCATGATACAGCCTGCATCCGCACTTATGCATCCGGCAGCAAGTGAAAGCACCCCCATCACCATAAGCACCGTCATAAGAGGTATTACCGCAAGATTAAGCAGCACAGAATATACAGGAATCTCATAATATGAAAGTGCTATCAGCGGCATGGTAAATACCGTAACACATACTCCACTGCCAAGTGCTGACAGCACCGTTTTAAGATGCCTGTTTTCAATCCTTATTTTCTGCTTCACCGCAGGATAGAATACCGCCGCCCCGCCCACAGCCATATATGACATCCAAAACCCCGAGGTCATAAGCTCATAGGGACTGGTTATTATGCATGTAAGCGCCGATACCACCAGTGCAGTAGGCAGGTCATAGCTTCTGCGCAGTATATCTGCCCCCGTCATGATAATAAACATAGTTACCGCCCTGACCGTAGATGTCCCCTGCCCCGTCATCTCTGCGTAGGACAGCAGGACCAGGGCTGAGACGCAGACAGATGGAGTAACAGGCATTGTGGTCCGTCTCAGGAGTTTATATAGTCCGAATCCTATTATCGAAATATGAAGTCCGCTTATGGCCAGTATATGTGCTATGCCATTCATACGGTAAAGCTCTTTTATATCATCCGAAAGCTCGCTTTTGTCCCCCAGTATCATAGCCCTCATAACCCCTGCATCATCCGGATCCATGATCAGGTCGTAGACACTTCCAAAAAAGCAGCGTAATCTCCACAGCCACTCCCTGTAGAAACTGTAACTCTCAGATACTTCTTCCCATGTATCGATATACATATTTGCTCCATACCCCTTGTATAGGTAATAGTTCTTCATATCAAACTGTCCCGGATTAGTAGCCCTGCGAAATTCACTGATTTTACCTTCCACACGGACCCAAGCGCCCATATACGGTAAATCGGCATCTGTCCTTCCGTCTGTACTCAGATAGCACACGAGTCCCAAATCCACTGATCGTGCCCCATCGCATAAATCTTTATATGACCTGTTTTTTTCGGATCCGGCCCCGGCATCCCCGGAGCCTTCAGCGATATGAACATCGCTTAAATAGACTGCATAAGAATTTGTTTTTATTTCCTTCCGGCTTACTTTTCCGGTGACAATAACCCTTTCACCGGAATAAAGGTCATATGTATCTTCCGGCGGGCCAGCCAGCATGAGTTCTGTCCATACTGCCGCAAGGAAAAGAATACCAAAAAAACACAGCCTGCGCCGCAGCAGTTCTTTCATAAAATTTTCTCCTTTGAAAACCCTAATGACAGCGATACAGTGAAAAGCCCAAAGAAAGCTTACTGCTCGCCTACGATATCAAGATTTCTTGAAAAAACCTGTGACAGATCCACACCATCCCTGGTTATTTCCGTAACGTTGCCGTCTATAAGGATCTGTACTTTTCTGACGCTGTTAAGTTCAGCAAGAGAATTGACTATAGAATAAACGGTCAGATTCATCCCCACAGGTGAGTTTCCTGTTAAAAAATCATTACTAAGGTCAATATAACAAAGACCGTCAGCTACACTTACGGAATTGACTTTTGTTCCTTCCGGCATAACACTTCTGAAATTTCCCGTAGTAGGACCTGCTATGAGTTCTTCGATCACAATCTGTTCCCTTGAAGCATCGGTATTCTTGCTTACCTCACGGCTTATGCTGCGGAGACAGTTTTCTTCGGCATCAGCAAAATACAACACAAACTGCAATGAATTTTCATCAGATACAACCAAACCCGGATTGCTTACAAAGCTGTCTGCCGTCATCACCGGTACCTCCGCGCCCAGATGGTCGGTAAGCGGAAGCTCCCCAAGCATAAATTTCACTCCCGATACAGCATCAAGCTGGACCAGCGTCTTCACAACAGCAGCCCTTACCAGTGTCTGTCCTGCCACATCCAGGGCATCATACTCCCCGGACAGGGATACAGTCGCAACGCCGCTCTCCACACCCCGGCCTATGGTACTCACACCAAGTTCACCTATTCCCCTGGCAGAAGGATCATCGGTAACAATACTGAGCGCGGTCAAAAGCTCATACATATCCGTATCCGCATCGCCCTCATATTTTCCCCGCACCAGCGAACTGTAGCCGGAATCCAGATAATATACATCATATACAACCACACCGTCAGGACTGTTTTTTTGGCAGGATGTAACAAACAAAATGCCAATCAGAAAAAGTCCCGGCAATATACAACGCAATATTATATTTCCGCTTTCTTTCGTTTTCATTTTTAATCCGAACCCGATGTATTATCTGCGATATAACTTAACGGAATCCTTATTGTAAAAGTGGTTCCTTCCCCCGGTTCACTGTCTACTTTTATTGATCCGCGGTGCAGCAGTATCGTCCTTCTTGCAATTGACAGGCCCAGTCCGGAACCGCTTATCTCCTTGGAATGGGACTTATCGACTCTGTAAAACCTTTCAAATATGTGCGCCTGTTCTTCTTTTGGAATGCCTATTCCCGAATCAGAAATGGTCAGGGTAAAAAATCTATGATCCGCATCCAGATGAGCCTTTACCCAGCCCGGTTTTTTATTATACTTTATTCCGTTCTCTATGAGATTTGTAATAGCACTTCCAAGCTTCAGCTCATCCACATCCGCAGTAACATTTCTCATGCTTTCCAGGATTATGTCCACTTCGCTTTTCTTGGCTAACGGTCCCAGCCTTTTGATCAGGTTCTCAAGCATCAGGTTTATGTCACACCGCTGGACATCCAGTGCACCGGCGCCCTTATCCATTTTTACCAGAGACAGAAGATTGGAGATGATCGCATTTTCCCTGTCTATCTCCGCTGATATATCCTGCATGAAGTCCTGATACATCTCCATTGGAGCATCCGGCATCATATTAATGGAATCTGCCAAAACTTTTATGGATGCCATGGGCGTCTTGAGCTCATGGGAGACATTGCTGACAAATTCCTGCCTTGATTCATCAACAGCCTTCATCCTGGTACGGAGATCATTGAATGCATCCACGATCTCCTCCGTCTCCACGTAGTCCGATACTACAAGTTCGGAATCCTCATAAGACACAACTCCCCGTATTGCCCTGGTGACTCTGTCAAAAGGCCTTACCACTATGTTTGAGATAATAAGGGCAACACCCAAAAGAATCACTGCTGCCAGGAGTTCAATCAGCAGCGAGCGTTCACTTTTCTGTTCCACCGCATTCAGAACCTGTTTAGCTGAAACCTCCGCAAGGATCACCGCATTTGCGGACTTCCCCGTATCCTCATCCGTAGAGGAATACACCGGAACAGCGATTTCTATAACTCCTTCTTCCTTGTCAAACTCAGAAACAGACTTTCCCCTTAAAGCACCCATGGCATTACCGGCTAAAAGATATTTGCCGGTATCAATATCTGCGGTATCAAATACAATCCTTAATTCAGAATCCGTCACTATAAACCTGGCATTATACACCTCTGCCAGTAATTCCAGATCTCCTGAAATCTCACCATCGGATATATCTTCCAGAAAAAAACTGCTGCCGATGCGGTTTGACAGGATACGCATCATTGACATGACACTTGAGGAACGCTGGTCAATGGCTGCATTACGCTCATTGGCCAAAAGCCCCCGTCTCATGATGACAAGCGAACACATGCCGATCAGCATGATGATCAGAAATATGCGAAGCCTGAAACTCCGCAAAAATTTATACTTTAACAGGAACGACTTACCCTTTGTAGAAGTAGCCTGATCCCCATTTGGTCTGTACATACTTAGGCTCTCCCGGAGTCTTCTCTATCTTTTCACGGAGTCTTCTGACATGCACATCTACTGTACGTGCATCCCCGGTATAATTCTCGCCCCAAACCAGTCTGAGCAGGTCATCCCTGCTGTAAATCTTTCTGGGATGCGTAACAAGGATCTCCAGTATCTCATATTCCTTGGATGTAAGATTTATCTCCCTGTCAGCAATTGTCAGGCGCCTGTTATCCGTATCAAAGCAGAACTCTCCGTTGACAATAAGCGTTTCTTTCTTTTCAGGCTTCGGTGCACGTGTCCTGGACCTGCGGATGATACCCCTGATGCGGGCCCGGACCTCAAGCATATTGAAAGGCTTGGTAATATAGTCATCTGCCCCGGATTCAAGCCCCAGGATCTTATCCATATCATCACCCTTAGCCGTAAGGAAAACTATAGGCACTTCGGAAAACGATCTCACCTGTCTGCAGACTTCCATTCCATCCATTTTTGGAAGCATCATATCAAGAAGTATCAGGTCAAACTCACCCGTCTCTATTTTCTCAAGGGCTTCCTCTCCGTCATAGGCCGCATCCGTCATCATGCCATCCGCCTCCAGCGCATACTTAAGGCCCTTTACAATGGATTTTTCGTCATCAACTATCAGTACCCTTACAGACATCTCTCACCTCTGCTGCTTATCTCACAGTTATATAATCTTTCAGACTCTCGTATGTAGAATCGCCTATACCCTTTACATTCTTTATATCTTCCGGAGCGGAAAACTCTCCGTTTGAATCCCGGTAGGCAATTATCGCATCTGCCTTTGAGCCCCCTATTCCAGGAAGACCCATAAGCTCATCTCTTGAAGCAGTATTGATATTCACCCTGCCGTCTGAGCCCGCGGAACTCCCGCCCGACATTTCCTGACCCGATGATACAATATACGCTGCCGTACCGCCTGCCGCTTCTGTCTCTGCATATGTCGGAAAATAGTACTGGACACCGTCTGATACTTCTGCTGCCAGATTGCAGGCTGAAATGTCAGTCTCCTCGGTAAATCCGCCCGCCATTTCAACCGCCTCATACAGTCTGGAACCGGCCGGAACAGCATATACCCCGGGAACGCATACAGCCCCCGTCAGGTATACATAAAAATCTTCTGTATACTGATCCGGTACAGTACTCTCCCCATCAGCATCATGGGCTTCATCGTCAGAAACATTGCCTGCAGCTGCCGTTTCACCTACAGCACTGTCATCACTTACCGCATGTTCTCCCGACCGGTCTCCTGTCATGTAAACTTTGGAATCACCGCATCCGCCAAGGACAAGAACTGCCGTCAGCATTACAAATACAGAATAAATATAAGATTTAAAAGTAAACATATGTAGCAACCTCCGGTATGAATGTAGCTTTATCTACATCTGCAACCGAAGACCTTCTCAGACGCCACATACTCATTCTATTACTTTTAAGAAAAACTAACAACCGTGAATATTAAATTTCAGTAAAATTTAATCAAAAAATAACAATGATCAGATGCATGCATTCAATTTATCGATCATCTCGTCCACATCAGACTTTTCAATAACAAGGGGCGGGATGAAACGTATGATATCCGTTCCCGCATTTATAAGCACAAGCCCCTTATCAAGAGCCTTATTAATGATCTCAGCTACAGGATGGTCAAACTCAAGTCCCTGCAGCAGGCCCACTCCACGATGATCCTTTATGTCATCATGAGCCTTTGCCACTTCTTCAAGCTTTTCATAAAGGTACTGGCCGACTTCCTTCACATGGTCATTGATCTTCCTCTCCTCATACTGCCTGAATACTTCCACTATAGCTGCACCTCCAAGGGGATTGCCACCATAGGTCGTACCATGGTCGCCTGCAACCAGTGAGTTCTGTCCCACCTTTTCTGTCATCATGAAAGCACCTACGGGAACACCGCAGCCTAAAGCCTTGGCACTGGTCATGACATCCGGTTTTACACCATACCGCTGCCATGCATAATACTCTCCGGTCCTGCCCATTCCGCACTGGATCTCATCCAGCATTAGCAGTATGTCATTCTCATCGCAGATCTTTCTTACCTCTCTGATAAAGGCTTCATCAGCAGGATGGATACCGCCCTCTCCCTGAACGGTCTCAAACAGTATGGCACAGGTCTTTTCATTAACCAGAGTCTTTACGCTTTCTATATCATTAAGTTCAGCAAATTTTATATTGCCGATCATAGGCTGAAAAGCCTCGCGGTATTTGGGCGTACCGGTAACCGACAGTGCACCGAAGGTCCTGCCATGGAAAGAATGGTTCATTGCAATGATCTCATGGTCGGTTTTTCCATCCTTGAGATAAGCATACTTTCTTGCAGTCTTTAATGCGCCCTCAACAGCCTCCGCACCGCTGTTGGTAAAAAATACCCTGTCCATTCCCGACACTTTCTTGATGGCCTTTGCTGCCTCTATGGCAGGGACATTGTAGTAATAGTTTGATGTGTGGAGAAGCTTGTCCACCTGGCTCTTTACGGCTTCGTTATATTCCCTGTTGCCGTAGCCCAACGCAAACACGCCTATACCTGATACAAAGTCCAGATAATCCTTTCCGTCTATATCATAAAGGCGTACACCTTCACCGTGATCAAAAACTATCTGGTAACGGTTATATGTATGGAGCAGATCCCGCTCCGCTTCATCTATGTAATCCTGCATCATTCCCATAATTGTCTCCTCCTGCCGTATTTATATGTTTCCGGCTTAATCTATAACTGCATCATCCGGGAATATCATGGTACCGATTCCCTCTTTTGTAAATATCTCAAGAAGCAGGCAGTGTGCCAGTCTGCCATCCAGAATATGCACCCTCTGCACTCCGTTTTCCACGGCGTCAACACAGTTGCCAAGCTTAGGAAGCATTCCGCCACCGATGATACCGTTGTTGATAAGCTCCATGGCCTGTGAAACCTTTATTCTGGATATGAATGACGACTTATCATTTATATCTCTGTACAAGCCTTCGATATCCGTAAGGAAAGCCAGTTTTTCAGCGCCCACTGCCTTTGCCACAGCACATGCAGCATCATCTGCGTTTATGTTATAGGTTTCAAAATTATCATCCATTCCAATGGGGCATACGATAGGCAGGAAATCCTTCTCCAGCATATCGAAAAGGATTTTGGGATCCACATTGGTTATCTGACCAACATAGCCTATATCCTGACCGTCTGACAGTTTTTTTTCTACCTTGAGAAGACCGCCGTCCTTACCGCTTATTCCCACAGCCCGGACGCCAAGCTCTTCCACCATGGTAACAAGACGCTTGTTGACTTTATTAAGCACCATTTCTGCCACTTCCATGGTATCTGCGTCAGTCACTCTGAGACCGTTTACAAATCTTGATTCCTTGCCGGTCTTTTTGAGCCACTCACTGATCTCCTTGCCGCCGCCATGTACGATTATGGGCTTGAAGCCTACCAGCTTTAAAAGCGTCACATCCTTTATGACATTGCGCTGGATCTCCGGATCAGCCATTGCGGATCCGCCGTACTTTACTACGATGATGCGTCTGTTAAACGCCTGTA
>JAILDD010000101.1 GCA_024689605.1 Lachnospiraceae bacterium | reverse complement strand
AAGTGCGGAGAGCCCAACTCCCACGCCGATCGTTACGAGCGGAGTCAATAGTATATCAACCTTTGTTTCTTTAGATACAAGCTTTCCGATCTCAGCTGCAAAGATAGCAACTACCAGCACGGCAAGAGGTCCGCCTGCGCCACCAAGCGCATTGGATGAAAATCCGACCGCAATAAGTGAAAAAAGGACAAGAGGAGGACACTTTAATGCATATCCTATGGCGACAGCCATTGCCGGACCGCTCATTGCACTTGCAAGTCCGCCTACTGTATATTCTTTCTCTGCTACAGTCGCAACAGTCTGCGTAAGGAAGCCTATATGGAACTGCTTCCCTATCGTATCAATTATGGTACCGATCAGCAGTGAGCAGAAAAGACCCTGCGCCATTGCCCCCAGCGCGTCAATACCATATCTTTTCAATGATATCTCAACATCCTTCTTTTTTAAGAATTCGCCCACCTTGCCCATTGTCTCTTCCTCCGATGGTGTTATTGAATAATATAGCTTCAAAAAAAGAATAATTCAGAAGTCATTCAAGATTAATTCCCAATATGACAACGGATTATTTTTATCTTAAAACAACAATTCTGTCAAGAGAATTATTTGCACATAAAAACCGGCGACACTTGTCGCCGGCCCTGCTTCGGGTAATCAATGGATTGAAATAACCTTTGATGCATCATCATTCGGATCTTCAAGAGCCCTCCATGCATTCGC
Source organism: Lachnospiraceae bacterium (assembly GCA_024689605.1). The sequence goes on along the minus strand of JAILDD010000101.1, from coordinate 1,870 downwards.
CCCGGAAGTTGCCGGTCCCGCATAATGCTTTTTCTTTCCTGTGTTGTCAGTATCAGTTATCCACATTGCAAGAGGGTTATCCGCAGAGCCTTTATACTGAACATATATGGTACTACCGGATGAATGTGCCGACTGTATCAGCTGTACATAATCCGCCTGTGAAAAGCTGGACCAACCTAAGGTATCTAGCGCCTCCTTGCAAAAAAGTGTGGTCGTGTCTATGTCCTCAAGCTTCACGGGATTGTTTACCATATTTTCGATTTCTGCCATTGAATCCGACTGTTGCACTACATCCGGATCTGCTGCGGCATAAACTAACGCCACATATATGGAATCAAGCATTTTCACATCTGCCGATATCCTGGACTTCTCAATATACCTTAACAGTACAGGTGCCATAATAGCCACCAAAATAGCCATTATCGCGATAACGATAATCAGCTCAACCAACGAAAAGCCTTTGTTTTTTCCATTCTTTCTCATATATTCTGTATCCTTCCCTTTCCCGTAAACGCCACTCCCCAATGGCTATTTACAAAAAAAAACCGATTCGGTCCCCCTTGACCTCCTCTTGATTAAAATATACCACCAGGGTAGACATAATAAAATATTTCTTGATATCTCTTTTTTCTTGACTCGTGAAATAAAAGCCCTTAAAATACCTATGTCGCTGCGGTATGTCCGTATGCATTACTACATCAAATACGATCATCCCTAGGAGGAACACCATGAACATAGTCTGTCTGGATCTTGAAGGCGTACTTGTACCCGAAATATGGATAGCATTTTCCGAAGCAAGCGGCATCCCCGAATTAAAGCGTACCACCAGGGATGAGCCCGACTATGACAAACTGATGAAATGGCGCCTTGGCATTCTAAAAGAACACGGTCTCGGCCTCAAAGAGATCCAGGATGTTATAGCCACCATCGATTCCCTTCCCGGTGCAAAGGAATTCCTGGATGAATTAAGAAGCCTGACCCAGGTCATTATAATAAGCGACACTTTTTCTGAATTTGCCACTCCTTTAATGAAGAAACTGGGATGGCCCACTATCTTCTGCAATTCCCTTGAAGTTGCCGCAGACGGTGAGATTACAGGCTTTAAGATGAGAATCGCAGACTCAAAGCTCACCACTGTCAAGGCTCTTCAGTCCATAGGCTATGACACCATAGCAAGCGGAGACAGTTACAATGACCTTGCAATGATAAAAGCAAGCAAGGCCGGATTCCTTTTCCGGTCAACGGAACAGATAATCGCCGACAATCCGGAACTCCCCGCATTTGAAAGCTATGACGAGCTTCTTAGCGCAATAAAAAAAGCCCTTTAATTAATTAGTATAACGATTCTTAAGTACCTGGACCAAACACTTCCCCGAGAGTGCATTAGTCCAGGTATTTTTTTACCGGTATGATCGTGACAACAAGTGCTCATGGCTTCCCTAAACATTTCAAAAGTTCAACATTTGTCATAAATTAACAAATTTGTACACGCTTTTCTTTGATTTTGTGGTAAAATAGTATTGTTTTATATATACTGGTTTCCCGGAAAAATAAAAAAGGAAGGTATGTGCGTATGAAACTATTAGACAACATCAGTGTCCGCGGTAAGCTTTTGCTTATCTCAACCCCTTTGTCACTAGCATTGATAGTATCTGTCATATTTATGGCAGCAGAGATCAGCAGTACAGAGAAAGAGGTCGCAGGGGTTTACTACGATACACTCTACACGGTAAACAGCAATCTTCTGAATGCCGACCGCGATTTCTACCAGTCCATGAAGGGCGCTATGCAGTATTATGATTTCGCAAACTGCTTTACTGCCGCCCCTCCCGAGTTCGCAGCTACTCAGATGCCGGGAGCACTGGACGAT
>JAILDD010000227.1 GCA_024689605.1 Lachnospiraceae bacterium | reverse complement strand
ACAAATAATATTAATCCGCTGTGATTCAATAAAACATTAACCATAACCGTTTGTATTGACGAACGGTTACCATCAAACAAGGGGGAATAAAACTATGTTAGATTTTGTAAGTCTTGGAATTTTGATCCCGGTAGCGGCAGTGGTGCTGGCTGTGATCATACTGCTGGGTATCCTGGCATCCGGATACGTTAAGGCTCCGCCAGATACGGCGTACATCATATCCGGTTTAAAGAAAAATCCTAAGGTGCTTATCGGTAGGGCAGGTATCAAGATACCTTTCCTTGAAAGAAAGGATACACTGTTATTAAAGCAGATATCCATCGACATCAAGACCGGCGGCTATGTGCCCACAAAGGATTTCATCGGCGTTGATATTGATGCTGTTGCAAAGGTAAAGGTTGATACATCTGAAGAGGGTATCTTAAAGGCTCAGAGGAACTTCCTCAATATGCCTGAAAGACAGTTTGTGGAAGCACTTACCGATTCTTTACAGGGTAACCTGCGTGAGATCATCGGTACCATCGAGCTCCGCGAACTCAATACCGACCGTAAAAAGTTCGGTGACGAGGTGCAGGAAAAAGCCCAGGTTGATATGAAGTCCCTCGGTATTCAGATCATCTCCTGCAACATCCAGAGGATCGAAGATGAGAAGGGCCTTATTAATGCACTTGGTCAGGACAATATGTCCAAGATCCAGAAGGATGCTTCCATTGCAAAGGCAAATGCCGACAGAGATGTGGCTGTAGCTCAGGCTGAGGCCGCTAAGGAAGCAAATGATGCAAGGGTTATCGCTGATCTGGCAATTGCTGAAAAGCAGAATGAGTTAGCGATCAAGCAGGCTGAACTTAAAAAGATTTCCGATGTTAAGAAGGCTGAAGCTGATGCTGCTTATGAGATCCAGAAGCAGGAACAGATCAAGAGCATTGAGGTCGCAAGGACCAATGCCGAGATCGCAAAGCAGGAACGCGAGGTTGAACTTAAGGCTAAGGAAGCTCAGGTTCGTGAACAGCAGCTTGCCGCAGAAGTTAGAAAGCAGGCAGATGCTGAAAAGTATAAGAGGCAGCAGGAAGCTGAAGCTGAGTTCATTGAACGTCAGAGAAAGGCTGATGCTGAGCTGGTCGAGCAGCAGAAGAGGGCTGAAGCTGAAAAGGCTCTTGCCGAAGCAGCACTGTATAGAAAGCAGAAAGAGGCTGAAGGTATCGCTGCTGTAGGTAAGGCAGAAGCAGAAGCTATTGCTGCAAAGGGTATCGCTGAAGCTGAAGCAATGGAAAAGAAGGCTGAAGCTATGAAGAAGTACGGCCAGGCAGCTATTACGGAGATGATCGTAAAGCAGCTCCCTTCCATCGCAGAAGCAGTAGCAAAGCCTATCTCCACTATCGACAAGGTTACTATCATCGACAGCGGAAACGGCGAGAGCGGCGTATCCAGCGTAGGCGGTTATACACCGGCGGTACTTGCAAAAGTGCTTGAGTCCGTTAGGGAAACAACAGGATTTGACCTTACTGAAGTAATGAAGGCATCAACATATGATGCTCAGGTCAACAGGAATGTGCAGCTTAGCGGCGTAGATTCGGTTGTAAACGTAAACGTTGATAAGACTGAGCCGGCACCCGTAAAGGTAACTGCAACTGTAGATGAAACAACTACAGAAGTATAACAATATTTGTTAACCCCTTTTCTTTCAGGAGCACCCTGGTGTAGAGATACATCAGGGCGCTCTGTTTTATCCGGCGTATTGTTGTAATGAAGAGAATAATGAGGTAAACTTGAATTCAGTATTAAACGTAGTTAATAATTTTGTAAAGGGATCGTAGTAGCGGGGAAAAGTATGGAAGAAAACTTTGGAGAAAAAACAATGACGGAAGACGAATTTCTTGAGGCACAGAAGGCTGCCTTAAAGAAAAACATTATTATCTGGACATGTGTGCTTATTTATCTTCTGGTTGTTGGATTGGTATTATGCCTGCTCTTGTACGGATTTCTTATGCTGATAATGTTCGTGATCAATCTTATTTCCTTCTTGAAGATGAAAAAATTATTGAAACGCATAGAAAACGGAGAAACCAGTGTAAAAGAAGTCTATGAGTTCTATGAAACCGTGGGAAAAAGAAGCTTAATAACCTTTACATTTAACATTTTCTGCGGCGGCGGACTTGGTGTAATAGGAACAATAAGCGATATGAAAGTGGCGTCGGACGGAATGAAAGATGGAGAAAAAATTCTCGGGGACGATTACAAGAACGAAAGAATTGCCAAGGATCCCAATGCACAGTGGAAATACTGTATTTACTGCAAGAGAAACAAAACAGAATCGGCTTTTCATCTTCATAGGCTGAGAGACGGAGTGATCTGCGACAATTGTTTATCAAAGTATTCATCCATGTTTCCGAAACGGGCCGAAGACCCGGCTCTTCTTAAATCCTCAGAAATAGCACATTATATCAGGCCAGAGAAATTTGTTGGAAGACTGTCTTCGAAAGACCTGGAAGAACGTTTTGAATACTTAAAAAAGAATCAGGAATACTATTCCGGTTTTACTCCGACAAGGATTGTTTACGATGGGTGTCTGGAACTGGATGAAGTGAATAATCTTTTCCGTATCGCAACCGCAAGTGGATTTGACAGCGCAAGAGCCGGTGCAGCAAGCGGACTGATTCATCCGTACAGTGCGGTAAAAGGTATTGCTTATGAACTGGTTTTTGAATATTATACCGCGGACGAGAACAATAGCGGAGGATGGACATACATGAATCATAATTCCATTATATTAGCAATAGATGATCCGTATCTGAAAGAGGAAACATTTACGTTAAAGAAAATATCGACTAAATTATTGGAAAGTTCCCAGAAACCTCAAATTGAATATGCCAAGCAAACGGTAAAAGAATTGCAGGAGATTTTTAATGCGCCTATTATGGAAAAAAGAAAATTGTATCGTTAACAGAATTTTACTATTTCTAAGGAGGATGTTATGA
>JAILDD010000182.1 GCA_024689605.1 Lachnospiraceae bacterium | reverse complement strand
GTCCCTTACCGGTCCGAATTCCTTAGCAAGAGCTTCCACTCCTCCGGCGTAATGCTTTATGACAAAGTAGATATCATATGCGTCTTTCGCCTTGCCTCTTCCCATCGCAGCCGTTTTCATTATTATGTACGGAACAACCGCAACCACGTTTATCACGGCACGATCAATGGCACCGTCAACCCGCTCAGCCTCAATCTTAACCTGCTGCGGAGGAAACTCAAAAGCAAAATTTCCTCCCGTGGCTTTTAACGCTTTTATTCCTTGAACATGCTGACTGCGTTTTTTAGGTGCCGTACCACCGTAAAGTCCCGCCAGAATATCAACATCAACATCATATTTTTCTCCGTCTATCTCCACCGTTTTCACGAAAGAAAAGTATTTCTCGGGATGTTCCGCATATCCATTCTTTAATAGTATTTTCGACATGGTCTGATATCCCGAATCTTTCAATGTCAAATGATTGATCAGGACATCCACATCGACACTTCCCACATGATCCTGCTTAGGAAACAGCAGATCCGGAACCCAGCCTCCAACAATTCGTATATCATCACGATATTCGTCAAACAGATTCACAAGCTCAACCAGCACTCTGTGCGCAGCCCTCTTCTGACCTTCGGAATAATCTATGCTGCTTCTCAATTCTTCATCATGTATCATTTGCAGATCTCCTTATTCAGTATTGCTTCCGCAATTTCCTCTCCCCGTCCTTTCAGACTCATGCAGTCTAAAAACACCTGTACCGGCGAAGCAACCGGACTGTTTTTTATGATTCGTGAATTTATCCCCACGCAGTTATCATACTTTAAGATAAATATGACGTTTGCACCGGAATCCACTTTTTTTAAGTCCAGATAACTGATCGCTCTATCAAGTTCTCCGGCATCTATCAGCACATGTACTTTTTGATATCTGACAACCGGCTGGTACCTGACGCCGCCCGAAAAGCCTGTGAGAAGGCACTCTATACCTGTATCCGCTTTCATTTTCGTGATCCGCTCTTCTGTATCCGTTACCTGCGACAGTGAATAGCATTGTATCCTTTCTTCTTTCGTATCGGAATAGACTTTTGCCCAGTCTTTCATCAATGACTTCGGGTCCGTGACAGTGATCCCATCGCTGTTTTGCTCGACATATGTCTGCTTAACAAGAAAATCCTTCACCTTGGAAACCTGACCTATACTGCAGCCGGCTGCATTCGCCAGTTCCTTCAGTCTCCAGGTTCTGCCTGTATCTTCGAGCAAGATACGTAATATAATGGAGGAAACTACCGATGAGCGCTCATATACTGATTTGATCGCCCTGGTCGGCTTATTCTCATTTTTGTTTCCCCTGATCTCTACATATAATGATTTGCAGGCAATATAACAATTCCCCGCCATGTCTAGAAAGCCGATGTCTGCTTTCTTGCATATTTCAGCGGTCTGATCCGTAATATACGGCGCCAGAATGATGCAGTACATATCAGGAAGCAGTCCTGATATGACTTCTTTTATCTGTTTCGGATATCCGTCGCCTAATATCGCTAGCCGAATTTTTATTTCATCATTTTTACAATTATTGCCAAATTTTAGCGTGGCTATATTATCAGAACCTACGATGCATTCACTGATAACAGGCAGGTTATTGGCAAATTCCCGAAATGTATCTGGTGAAGGTACCCGTTTCATTTTTACACCTCTTTTCACTGTTTTGGTGAAAACAATTATAACAATGAAACAAAAAAAAAGCAAGTTATTTTTTTCAATAAACTTCAAAAAAGCAAAAGCCGCTGATTTCTCAGCGGCTTTAGATGTTACCATAAAAGAAATCTTTGTCGGGCGTGCCTACTCCCGAATCTCTTTGTAGCCTTACGGCGTGTGGCGACACGAAGTTTCCACCTCAAAGACATTTCCCATTTTACTTATCCATCGACTTCAGTGTCGGGATTAACCCTCTATAACCGGAATTGTCCGGTATTATGAGGGTATTACAAGTAATAGTAAAAAAGCGGATTTATGTATTATATGGAACAGAGCAGGAATGTATGGTCCGTATGATTGGTGTATATC
>JAILDD010000179.1 GCA_024689605.1 Lachnospiraceae bacterium | reverse complement strand
GAGAACATCCTGTCATAATCCAGACCGCACTCCCCCACTGCTGCCGCAAATTTCCGATGATCCGTCAGAATCGACCTTATCTTATTCAGGGTATCTTTCTCACAGTTTTTTGCATCGTGGGGATGAATACCCGCAGTAAATAACAGTTTTTTTTCAGGATACTTTTCACAGAACTCAGCCGCCAAACGTGAGCTCTTAAGAGAAGAGCCCGTTATGATAAAGCTGACACCCTTTGCATGGGCATTTTCAACTATATCGGTCTCATGCCCGCGAAACTGCTCGCTGAACAGGTTAAGACCTATATCGATATACTTCTTATTCGAGTTGATACTCGGGTTGATATTCCGATCCATGATCATTTTCCCTTTTGCATCATTAAGACAAACTCTCCACTCAGTATCCGCCTCATCTCCGAAGTTCTTCATCACCCTGAGGAACCGCCTTACCTCTTCCCATGCAGCCTTGCACTCCGGATAAAGGGTAAAGCCCATCTGGAAGATATGGAACATGCCGGGATAAACATGGAGCTTAACCTTCACCCCTGCTTTTTTTGCATTTTCTGCGACAGTCAGGGTATCAGACAGAAGCATCTCCTGATCCCCCACCTGCATAAGCATCGGCGGAAAGTCCGCCATATCCCCGAATACGGGGGAAATATACGGATTTTCCGGAGAATCATTTATGTAGTAGTCATTCTTGTATATAAGAGAATCTTTGGTTCCGCCGAATATCGGATCTGTCTCGAAATTAGCCGTATATGATTCACCGCTGCCTGTAAGATCCGTCCATGCAGACATGGTAATGATCCCGGCCGGCAAAGGCATATCGTGATCTTTGAGATACAGTGTAAGCCCTAACACCAGTCCGCCTCCGGCCGAATCTCCGGCAAATATGATCTTCTCGGGAGAATAGCCATGCTCCCTTATCCAGCGGTATGCACACAGCGCATCTTCCAGTGCAGCAGGGAAGGGCGCTTCCGTAGCCACTCTGTAATCCGGTGTAAGGATATCATACCCTTCGCTCAGCTTGTTATATAATGCCGCAGTATCCCTGTAGAGATTGTGCATGGGTTCATAGTATCCGCCGCCGTGAAGCTGCAGTATTATTCCGTCCGTAGGTCCGCTCTGCATAAGGTCAGCCTTAAACATTCCCAGATCAAGTTCTGTAAGCTTTAATCCCTCCGGGCACTTCCAGGCAGGTTCCCGTTCGTATTTGCGGAGCTTTGCATCCGGATCTGACGCCCCCGGGATGCTGTTTATCATCTTTACTACCTGTAATGCCGTCTTGCCTAAGCGGCTTGCCTCATTATCGGCTATCTGCATCTCATAATTCCTTTAAATAAAAATAATTCCCACTCTCTGTTCCGGCTGTAACGGCACTCACACTCACATCAGTCCAGACACATATGCGAGTGTCCTTCTGCCTACCACATGCTATATGCAAAAAGCTCTGAGCATATATAACTATTACACATGGAATCTTCTCTTCAGTTCTGTCGTTATCTTGGCATCACCGAATATTACGGTTGCAAGAAGGAACACTGACGTAACCGCTATACAGATTATGACAAGTATCCCGTTCTGTATATAGCCCGCAAAAAGAAGGAAAAGTATTGCAGCACCAGCCAGTTCCATCAGTATCAGAAGGAGCAGGTAACTGGTCCATCTGCTTCTGTTTAAGAGCATCAGGAAAAATACTACCGCGTCTCCGAACAGAATTATGCTTGGTATTACCCACTGCAACGCCCAGCCCCTGTTGCCTGTCAGGTAGTCCGCCAGGAATATGAACAGGATAGAAACGAAAATCTGCACACCTATCTTGTTGGCAAATCCCGCGTCATGCTTTATCCAGTAATCAAGCATTACGTAGCCATATATCATGCCTGCCATTACTATCAGCGACCACCATATTGTGGGCGTAAATGCGAAATTCAAAGCTACGGATGTCGCAGTTATAACTATCATGATAAAAAGTATGAGTCTCAATGCAAACCGGACCAATCTCTGCTTCCTCATGATATCCGGATACGGAGCGCCGGAACCGAAATCCTTTTTTATCTGTGCTGATGCTGCCTCATCCTGATCCTCCGGCACACAGTGGCAGAAAGGACAGGTGTCCCCGCCCTGAAGCAGGATTATGCCGCACTGGGGGCATTTCTTTGCTGAACGAACTGTCTCCTGCGTCTGCAATGCGCCGGCAGCCTTTATCTTTTTATTGGACTTTTTCTCTGTTTTTTCTTTTTTGCTCAAACCTGTTACCTCTATTCCCATACTCCGTTGGTATCTACGGCAACATGCACGCCCTCGTCCCTAAGGCGTGCGAAAAATGTGCGGAGTATGGAAAGATCCGCAAGTATGGTGCTGAATGTAAGTATCATGGTATCTTTGTATGTGACCACGGCACCCTTCATATTCTGTCCCTTTGACATGGAAAGCATTGCGTAAAAATGCTCAACATAGGGTTCATAAGGCTCCCGAAGCTCCACCTTCCCCACATTCGTCAGGGTGGAAGTAGTGCCGAAAGCCGTAGCTTCATACACATGCCGTATGGCGATATTCTTCAGAAACAGCGGTATGGGCCGCAGGAATTTATTTTTTTCATTCGAAACATTATACGACAGTATGTCATTCAGATGTTCCGGATTTATCTGGCTTTTCAGACAGTCTGCAATGATATGCAAGACTTCCTCATAGCTGTAATCTTCCTTTTCCGGCCTGAATATCGCAGATATCATTACAAAAAAATTCTTGAGTGTATGCGAGTTGTAATATGAGCGCAAGTCTACGGGCACGCAGCAGTTTATGGGAGTTTTTGACACATCTCCCCTGAGATACTCCTTATATATAGCATAAACATAAGTACCCACTAAAAACTGGTTCAGGGTGACACCGTATTTCTTTGCTGCAGCCTTCATTTCAATGAAAGGAAGATAGCAGTGGATCACTCCCATTGTTCCCTTGGGAAGTTTTTCCCCCTTAAGGGTAATTGCTTTTTTTGACTTATATGCCGCACTATGATCCTTGGACTGCTTGAAATTCCTCAGATAGCTGTCTTCCTTGTCGAGGAATATGCCTGAAGAGATCTGGTCTTTTTCCACATTAAGAATTTCAGGATACTTTATACGAAGGTACTGGTACAGAAGCTCCTTGAAAAATACCAAACCGCCGAAACCGTCGGTAAGGGCATGGAAAACCTCAAGATTGATCCTCTTCTTGTAATAAGTAACTCTGAAAAGATACTGGTTGTTCTTGCTTTTGTTTATATAGGATCCCGGGAAATCATTTTCTTCCTTTACCTCGGGATACTTCATGTCATTTTCTTCGAAATAATACCAGAACACTCCGGATCTGAGTCTCATCCTGAAGTTCAGAAAATGAGAAAGAACCTTCTCCTGAGCCTCCACCAGAGCCTCCGGATCCACTTCCTCCGTAAGGGTAGCCGAGATACGATAAACATTGCTCATTCCCTCAGTAGCTATGACAGGAAAGAGCAGCGCTGTATTATCAAGTTTTTCCCATGCGGGCATTTTTTTCTTCTTCGGTGACATTTTTCCTTTTTAGCAAATAAAACTTTCCACAGACTATATGCGGGAAGCCGCGATAAGTTACATAACAACGAGGTTTATTATAACGCAACAGCCCTCGTTTTTTCAAGGTTAGCTACTGCTTCATTACGGCAGCCGCGAATCGCTGCACTAATAAGGATCTGCAAACACCTTCATTATTCTCTCTATTCGTTCATCCTGCCTGTGCCATACCGGCTGCAGCGGCCAAGGCAGGTCTGTTACATAATCCCTGTCACAACGGTCCAGCTTCATCAGTTTTCTTTCAAATTCTTCCGGATCCTTATACTGCAGCTTTCCAAATTCCACTTTGATATAACCAGGTGCCTTACGGTCCTGATTACCACCCACAGCATCCCCCTCATCCATACTCTTCTCCACCCTTCTGAAGCTCACCCTTCCATACTCATTTGTTTCCTTAACAAATTCATACCGAACAGTTTTGTGATCTTCATCCGGCTCATCTAAAAGTATCACGCCGTTTTCCAGAAGATAAGCCCATATCTCTTCCCTTATCTTTTCTGCCGGCACAGGATAAAGCAGTTCATCATGGATCTCCGCCGCGGACATGCCCAGATTAAAAAGATGACGGACCGCACCGCGCCCCGCCATATCAAATGTAAAATTATCAAGTGCCTTATTGAAAGCTTTATTTTTTGCTGAATCTGAAGACATAATTCTCCTTATGCCCGCTTTCTATGAATTCCTCTATATACTCTATATAGATATCTACCACAGGATCGTTTTTGGAAGACTCCCTTACCCGCTTAAAGTACTCTATGGACTTCTCCGGTTCTTTCAGGTGGAAGAGTCTGACACCTTCCTTGAAATCATCCCTTGTGCGTATCCTTTCCTCGCGGCGCTCGGGATCCAGGGCATCCAGTACCTCATATATAGCCTTTACTTCATTTACACCAGCTACCTGTACCATACCCAGATACCTTGTCTGTAATGAATCCGGATCCGTCATGCGGTCCAGGGTATCTTTTGTTATGATCATCGCCGTATGATACTGTTTCGTAAGGGACTCAAGCCTTGAAGAAATATTTACCGTATTTGAAATGACAGTACCGGACATTCTCTCATCCTCACCCACTATACCGATACGAGCCATTCCCGAATGAATGCCCACGCCTATATTAATGGCCGACATTCCCAAACGCTCAGCCGTACTCTTGTCCAATACGATTCGGCTATACAGTTCCTTACCCGCAGCTATGGCATCATCCGCATTCTGGAAAAGGGCCATGACAGCGTCACCGATATACTTATCTACGAAACCTCCGTGTTCTCTCACTATAGGGCCCGCTATTCCGTAGATCACATTTACAAATTCAAAGTTTTCCTTTGCTGTCATCATTTCGGAATTAAGGGAAAACGACCTGATATCGCAGAAAAGAACCGTAAGATCCGTACTTTCCGCATCCCCAAGCTCCAGGTCAGTAAAACTTTCCTTATGAAGAAGTTCCCTGAACTGTTCAGGCACAAACTTGTAATAGAACTTCTCATTCTTATCCTTCTGCACGAACATATCGCTTAACTGCGATGCCATGTTATTTACTCCACTGCAGATAATGCCTATTTCATCATTGGGTATATTATCGATACGTGCTTCAAAATCA
>JAILDD010000175.1 GCA_024689605.1 Lachnospiraceae bacterium | reverse complement strand
CATGATATGAGAGAGGCCCTTGATGTCTATTCCATGAGGGGTGACTGGATAGCCGGAAGCCTAAGACGCGGATGGATTGGCTACAACACCACCAGGGTGAAAAGAGCCATGAAGAAATTGTTTGGATTGTTTTAAAGGAATTATAACTGAATGGAAGAAAATAAAGATCTTGTAAGCGTAATAGTTCCCGTATATAAGGTTGAAAAATACCTGGACAGAAGTGTAAAGAGTATACGGGAGCAGACATATAAAGAGCTTGAGATAATACTTGTTGATGACGGCTCCCCGGATTCCTGCGGACGCATGTGTGATGAATATGCCGCAGCCGATGACAGGATAAAAGTGATACATAAATCAAACGGCGGGCTTTCAGATGCAAGGAATGCGGGAATAGAAGCATCCACCGGTAAGTGGATCGTTTTCGTTGATTCCGATGATTATATATCAACGGATATGATCGCTTATCTCAAGGGAGTGGCAGACGAAAATTCTGCCGATATAGCCTGGTGCCGTTATAAGGAAACCGGGGCGGATGAAGAAGACGCTGTCTTTGACAGCCGGGGAACTGTGGAAGAGATCTACAGCGGAAGAGATGCGGAGTACCTCTTCTATCAGATGGGAATGATGGGAGAATGTATGGTGGCCTGGAATAAGATCTATTCCAAAAGTCTTTTTGAGGGCATGCCCCAGGTACGCTACCCTTACGGAAAGATCTTCGAGGACGGCTATACCACATACCGGCTTATCTATAAGGCTGAACGGGTAGTAGTGACGGATGCTGTCATGTATGCCTACAGACAGAGGAGCGACAGCATTATGCAGATGAACGGCGATAAGAACTACCATGCCGCATTTGAAGCCGGAGAAGGGAAGCTGTTATTTTTCTCAAAGTACAAAGAAGAGGAGCTTTACCGTCTTGAGTTAAACCTCCTGATGCATTCAGTCATCAATTTTTATGAAAATTCCGCTGATGCTGAGGGAAAGAAGGAAATGAAGGAAGTTTTCGACCGGTTTTACAGGGATTATTTTGTTAAGGAAAAATGGCCCCTGGGGAAAAAGATCAGGATGAAAGCTTTTTATAAGGATTACGGTCTGTATACGGCAATAAGCAAATTTGAAGGTCTGTATAATACCGTTACAGGCAAAAAATAAGTCGGCAGATGAATAAGATTTACAAAAAAAGCAATGTCATAAAAACATACGGGCTGATCCTGATAGAGGTTCTGTCAGGGGTGGCTGCCCTTATGCTGGCTGTCCTGATCCGTTACAGGAATCTGTACTGTGACGGCCACTATGAACTTTATATAAGTTTTGGAGGTCTTTACGTTCTGTTCCTGCTGCTGTACAGTATTTTCACAGACTGGAACAGGGACTTTTTTATCCGGGGCATTTTCAAGGAAACTGTCGCCATAATAAAATGTCTTGCTGTTACAATAGCTATGCCGGCGCTTGTGATGTATACGGTATTTAAGGACCGTCCCATTTCAAGAACCGTACTTTTTTTCTTTATACTGCTGAGTGTACTGATAACCTTTTCCTGTCATCTTATATTCAAGGAGTATATGCTGAAATGCTACAGGAACGGTGCTGACAGTGACAAGCTTATGGTGGTGACTACAAAGGACCGTGCTGCAGAGATAATAAGGAAGCTCATTAATTCCAATGAATGGAATTATGAGGTTAAGAGCCTTATAATTACTGATGCGGATATGGTGGGACGTGAGATTGAAGGTGTTAAGGTGGTTGGTGACTCGGCAAATATGCTTGAAGTGGCCACTAAGGAAGTTGTTGACCGTGTGTTTATCTCACTGCCCAGGGAAGTGCCCATAAATACTATCAGAAATATGATATTCGACTTTGAGAGCATGGGGGTACTCTGCCACTATGACATTGGGCTTGAGGAACTTAATCTGGAAGGCAAGGAAGCGGATGACATAGCGGGATACCCTGTGCTGTCTTTTTCCTTAAAGAACCTGGATTACAGACGGCTGATGGTGAAGCGCTTCTTTGACATCATCGGAAGCTTTTTCGGAATCCTGATCCTTTTAATCTTCTATCCCTTTGTGGCCCTGGCAATAAAGCTTGAGTCCAAAGGGCCTGTGATATTCAGACAGGAGAGGGTAGGCAGGAGCGGCAGGAAATTCATGATGTATAAGTTCCGCTCCATGTATGTGGATGCGGAAGAAAGAAAAAAAGATCTCTATGATAAAAATGAGATGGATGGCCTGATGTTCAAGATGAAGGACGATCCCAGGATAACAAAGGTGGGACGCTTCTTAAGAAAGACCAGCATAGACGAGCTGCCCCAGTTCATTAATATCCTGAAAGGGGATATGTCCATGGTGGGAACAAGGCCTCCCACAGTAGATGAGTACGAGAAATACAATGCACACTACAGAAGACGCCTGTCCATTACCCCGGGGCTTACGGGAATGTGGCAGGTCAGCGGGCGCAGTGACATAACGGATTTTGATGAAGTGGTAAGGCTTGACCTTGAGTATATAGACCAGTGGTCCCTTCTGCTTGACTGCAAGATACTTCTGCAGACAGTGGGAGTAGTTCTTTTCGGAAAGGGTTCAAAGTGATGAGCGAAGAAGTTTATAAGT
>JAILDD010000154.1 GCA_024689605.1 Lachnospiraceae bacterium | reverse complement strand
CGTCTTCGGCTCAAGTATCATGAGCCTGCCCTCTTTTTCCAACCGTTCCAGTTCTTCGCACTGTGCATTGTACTGTTCGTTGCTGGCAGTAGCCGATCTTACAAAATCAGGAAACTTACGGTATACTGTTTCAAGAGCCTTCCTCTCTGCCTTGCTTATGGTTTTCTTGCGGTACTCACGTTCCCTTGTCCTGATGACCACAATTTTTTCAAAGCCCTGCTCAAGAGCCCAGTCATAAGGAATCTTGTCGGAACACCCGCCGTCCAGATAAGGCACACCGTTCATAACCACCGGCTTGGTCACAAGGGGCATGGATGCGGAGGCTCTTACGGCACGCTTTATACTCCGGCACTTTCCTCTTTCAAAAAAAGCCGGCTTTCCGGTATGCATATCCGTTGCAACGGTGATGAAACGTCTTGATTTACGTTTGAAAAATTCCTCATCAAAGGGTTCTATCTCGTTATACGTATCATATAAAAATGTAAATCCCACAAGACTCTTATCGCTGTAAAGAGCCTTGTATCCTACATATCTGGGATCATGTCGAAATCCGATATTTAGCCTTGCGGATCTTCCTATCTGTCCCGACATATAATCAAGTCCCGTGATAGCACCGGCTGAGACACCAAGGACACATTGAAAATTAACATCATTTACCATCAGACAGTCCAGCACACCACTGTCATAGGCACCGCCTCTGAATGCACCACCCTCGATTACCAGACATCCCTCGGTTATCTTTTCTGATGCACGCCCTGCCGGGATCGGTCTTTCAGCATCGGTATCCGCAGTACTAAAAAGCCCGCTGCGGAATCTGTCTGATATCCTGCCCAGATCTTCATCACCGCAATTCTTCACTTCATGCAACAGAAGATTTAACTCTGAAATCTGCCCGTTTATTTTGTCTGCTTCACCCTGCAGCTCTTTTATCTCATTTTCAATATCACTTATCAGCTCTTCCCTGTTCACTGTAAATCTCCATATTCTGAAAGCATTCCAGTTTTGGCACCAAGCCATCATACTTTACAAAATTCAGTAAAGCTCAGAGCCTATAGGTTCTTCCAAATGCTTTCTTACTGTAAAACGCCTCCCGCTTTACGGAAGGCGTTTAATAATTAGTTAAACAGTTATCCAACGAATACCGCTCTCAGAACTAAGCTCATTGCTACGCTCATTCAGCTACTGCGTTTGACTCCTTGTACTTATCGAAAAGCTCGTGGACTGCATCCCGGGTCTTCTGGCTGATCTCGGGCAGTTCACTTCCCCATGCACCCGTAGCCTGCTTGAAACCCTTGTCAAATGCTGCACGCATCTCTTCCATCTTGTCCGGATCTCCGCCTGTAAGAGCCATGGCAAAATCAAATATCCTTTCGGATGTCTGCTTTACGCCATAGTACCCGTCCTCGGAAATATCCTTCTGTGCCTGTGCTCTTGTAGCCTCATCCACCTCAAGATTTGCAAAGAAATCCTTGAGATTGCCTGTAGCCATGGAGAAAGCCTTGCCCTGGCCGGAGATAAGCTTATTGACTATATCCTCCAGCTGCTGTGTGCGCGCCAGATTCTCCTGTTTAAGCTTTGCTACAAGTTCTGTATTAGGTGTGTAAGTCTTCTTTGCCGATTCAGCATCAGCCTCTTCACTGCGTTCATAAACCACGCCTTCAGATCCTGTTGCCGGTGTGAGAGCACTCTTTTCTTCAGTGCTCTTCGCAGACTTCGTGCTGTCATATGCATACTGACTTTGCACCGCTGCTGCATTAGCCGTAATTCCGTTTACGCTCATAATTCACCATTCCTTTCTGAATAATAATGCAACAACCTACAGTTACAATCTCATTGTAGCAAAATTAAGCTTTGATGTCAAACCGCCTGCTGCGCAAAAAAGGCGGGGCCCGGCTCAACCTGCTTTCTTTTCTTTAACAATAATAACTATACGTTTTATTATGTAATATGGTAAGGCAAGCATCCCGCATATCATTGACAATTCCACAACTAAACCAAACCATATAATTGTTCCGATGGGCACAAAACATTTCAGTACAACCATAGGCGTACTTTCCCGTATCTTTGTGGTTGCCAGGAAACCGGCAGGTGTACCGGCAAAAAGAAGCGGAACCATAGTAAAAAGAAATATAAACCCTCCAACCACATCCATAAAACCATCATTTCTTATCTGTTCTAATATATCATTCATACTGTTATTTGTTACAAACAGATAAATAACGCCTATTAAAGCAGCTACATATATAACGACTCCAACTATAACCACTATCCATTCAGCTTTTGTCCTGTCTTTCTTTTTCTTTTCTGTATCTGCTTCAGCCTCTTTCTCCATTTCATTTATTGCTCTGGATGCCTCTAATACTGTTTCCATGTCTTCAGCACTAAAAAGCACTGTGCCGCATTTTGGGCACTTTCCTGCATCATCCTCGCATTTATTTCCACATTTACTGCAAAAAACCATTTTTCTGTCACCGCCCCCTTCTACGCATTAATTTGTCTCTTTTTCTCTGCTGCCTATGCTATGTTACTGACATAAACCGACTTCTGTCAAGCATATCATTGCGCTGGCCATTTTAACAAGCAGCTTATAAATAATAATGCAACAAAAAATGTCTGTTTATTTTTTTACAGCCCTAAGAAGCCGGTTTCTATCATCAATAAGAAGCCCTATCTCATCCGCTGACCTGACCACTGTATTAAAGTCCTTATTAGTAACAGCTGACCTGAGATTACTCATCCTGGAGGTTATATCGTTTTCTATTCCTTCTACCCCATCCGTCGAAACCGGATCTGAATAACGTATTTTTTCATAAAGGCGCTGCAATGCTTCACGATCTTCAGCACATGAAACTCTGGATTTTAAACTCTCCACCTCCAATGTCAGCCCTTTAATAAACTTTGTTGACTTGCTTTTATTCCTGCCAAATCCCCAAAAAGATTTCTTCTTTTTTTCAGCAGATTTACTATACTGCTCAGAAGTGATCCCGCTATGCTGTGTATCTGCGTTGAAGGATTTGTCTACGCTCTGACCAGACATTGATTCCGTTGAAACCTGCGCAGGATTTCCTGCCCCATAAGTCCCACAGGTTCCTTTTCCCGTCACTGCGCCAACCTGGTGCACCAGCTCCTTATAAGCCTCAGACAGATCATTGTATGCCTCTATACGCTGTACGTTTGTCAGATGAAAAGTAAAGGGCTTGACGATATCAGATGCATCTATATGAAAAGGAAGAACTGTTTTTCCGTAGCTGATAGCCATTCCCAGTTCTTTTGGAACCCAGACAGACTGCTGCGACTTTGCGGAAAGGATCAGCACAAAAGCTGTACATCCGGAAATAGCATCATCAATCTCAGCAGCGTAATCGCTGCCCGCAGGAATGGAATCAGGAGCCATCCAGCAGGAAAAACCGTTTTCTTCGAGAACACGTCTGGTATGTCCTGCTTCCGTAAACTCACTGCTGCTATAGCTTATAAAAACATCGTGCTGCATAAATATTCCTCCCGGTGGTGATATTACTCTGCTGCAGATTTCGCTTCTTCCGTATCAGCTGTCTGTACACTCCCGTTTCCCAGATTAAACCAGATTGCCGGACGGATACCTGCTGTACATTCACATCCCCAGCCACCACCAGGCCCTTCAAATTCCGTTGATACTCGATATGGGTAGTCACCTGTTTGCATCGTTCTCAACCAAAATGATGATTCCAAATCCACATAAATGCTATTTTGCGGTTCTGCCAAAGCATAGGTCGTTCTATCTGTATTTGGTATCAGTGTCCTATATTGCAAATACTCATCAAATGATAATAAGAAAAGATAGTCTTCTGTATCGTTACCATTATGTCTGGTGGTTTCATTTGGTGCGTTTACAATTTCCGATGAAACATTGCTTAATAAAACTCTGCTCATTTCATCTTCGTCAAAAAGATTTCCAACCATTTCTTCTTTCATCCAATAGCGCAATGACGAAATCTCCCAATTCATTGCATCGCTGTGGCCTGTATTAAACGGCTGTTTTTCTATATAATACTTTGTTAAAAGCAGCACTTTATCTTCCTGAACATCCAGCACTATCCATTCTACATCTTCTTTGCCGTTTGAATTATCATTATCCTGTTCATAATGTCCAAAGAAAACGGTATCCCCCGGCTGCGCAGTTGCAATCTCCACCCACTTATGTTCCTCTGCCAGTGCGGATGCGGAATCACTGTCGCCAAGATCAAGATAAAGGTCATATGCAGTCAGATAATCCTCTGATGCAAGAGCAATCTCCAATAATGCCCGTCTTGCCTCCTCTGCTTTATTTTTGCTGTCCTTGTATTCACCAAGTTCGTCATACAGAGTTATTGCATCATTATACTCAGCGT
The DNA here is from genome assembly GCA_024689605.1 of Lachnospiraceae bacterium. Next base: position 5,002 of record JAILDD010000154.1, on the reverse strand, counting down.
TTTGCACATACTTTCCGGCACGTTCATATTTACTGTCTGCTATAAGCGTATCAGCATCCTGATAACTGCCTATCTGACCGAGCAGTTCATACGCACTGTCATAATCACCGGAATCCAGAAATGCTTTGCCCCTGGTAAACTTGCTTTCATTCATCAACTCTGCTGCATCTTTATAATCACCGATTTCCGAAAACAGAGCATATGCGGTATTATAATTTTCATTTTCCAACGCATCCTTAGCAATATCATATTTGCTGGCAATGATCATGTCCCCTTTTCCCAACTTTTCCAGAATAGCATAGCCTTCATCTGTCTGACCGGCAGCTATAAGCTCTTTAGCCTCCTTCACCTTCTGTGCCGGCCTAATAAATTTGAAATAAACAGTTCCCGTAAGTATCAGTACCAAAAACACTCCTGCTGCTGCCAGCGCGATTATAAGCCTTGTACGCAGCGCTTTCTTTTTTTGAGCATCCTTCTCTTCCTGGAATTTCTTTATATTAGCCGATATTTCCGTTTCATACTTCTGGATTTCCATAGTCAACGCATCATCAGCAAACTGCATCAGATTTCTATAATGCTTGCTGTTTTTTAGAGGGCTTATACCCTTTCCAAGATCCCGACGGTCACAGCAATTTCTTTCAGCCATGATCAAGGCAAGATAACCTTCTGCATATGTTGGTTCTGATTCAAACAGCTTATTGGTCAGTCCTACTGCAGCATTCCAATCTCCACTGTTAAGAGCGATAAAGATCCTCTGCTTTAAACTATCATTTGCAGAATTAGCAGAAGTAGCTGTCGCCACTACAGAGCCTGTTGATATCTGTTTTGCACGCTCGCAATCACGCTCGATTATTCCGAAAAGTCCGCTCATAGCGCCAATATCATTATAATCATATGCCTGATTTTTAGCTGTAAGTTCTATAGGAATCTCACTTATGGAACAGTCATGATATACGGGCACTATCCGCTTATTTGCCCCTTCACGTATCCTCTGCATATATCTTGACCATTCATTGCGCACCCATTCCGCATTGAAATACTCCGTTTTCGATCCCACAACGAGCATAAAGCAGGCACTCTCCAATGCCGAGTAAATATAAGGTTCGTAATCCCCTACAGCCTTTCCTTTTAATGACCTGTCTGAAAAGAATACACGAAGTCCCTTATCCACAAGTACTTCATATATTTTCTTTGCCACCTCATAATCTTCAGTTTTCTGGTCGGTTCCGTCTATCCGGTCTTTATAACTTATAAAAACATCGTATGGCTTTTCAGTTGCAGCTACTTGCTGGTATCCTTTCAGGATATTTTCAATGATCTGCGCATCCTTCTGATAATTCTCCGGATCACCGCTGTTTTCTATCGCTTTCTTAAAGAATGGGTTGTCAAACACAGAGACATTCTGCATACGGTTAAGCGTAGGTACCAGTTGCTCAGTCAGTGGATCATTTGCGTACTGTATCCCATACTGACAAAGCACAACGCCCCAGTTCGCTTCAGGCTCGTCAGGGTCATTATTTAGTATCTCCTCATACACTTTCTTAGCTGCATCGTAGTCCTTCTCCACACGGCGCAGCCTGTCAGCCTGGTTATACATTTTTGTGATCTCGTCGCTCTGCTCTCTGGGAACATTCTGCGGTCTTCCGCAGCTGTCACAGATTCCTACCGATTTTCCTTTTTCAATCTCTATCGTACCGCCGCAGCGTTTGCAGGTATACTTGTCCATTTTTTTCTCCTCGTATATTAATCTTTAAAAGTAATTTACTTATGAAAACCGGACTATATCTTCGTCCCGCACTCCAAGCAGAATTTTCCGCCTGCAGGTACTTCCCTTCCACAGTTCGGACATACCGATGCCATAGGCGTACCGCATTCCATGCAGAATTTTCCTTTAGGTGTCGGCTTTCCGCAGGCAGGACATATTACGGTATCGTTTTTTACCTGTTCCACCTTTTCACCACAGTTTAAACAGAATTTTGCATTTTCAGGCAGTTCATTGCCACACTTGGCACATTTAATAGAACCTGAAACTGACGATGCCGGCTGCATCTGGGGTGCAGTCTGAGCTGCTACGTGAGGTGCTACAACTGCAGCTGTCATGGCAGCGTTCACCGTGGTTCCCAGATTATCGCTGACACTCTTACCAACGCTGTTCATCATTCCGAGACCTATACCCAGATTTACCATATCATTTCCGCCTTGTTTTTCCGCAAAGCGCTCAGCCACATCAAATCCCCGCTCCTGCTGATAGCTGTAGCCTTCTATCGACCTCTTCCCAGCCATAGCATATGCTTCCTGCTCCATCTCGTATCGCTTCATTTCAACTTCTCTGGCCCTAAGCTGCATTTCCAGCTCTTTTTCGCCGACTGCTAACGTTTTGTCAGCTTTCAGCTTCATCATGCGCTTATATTGCTCGTCATCTTCCGGAAATACAAAACGGGTAAGGTTGAATTGTTCTATCTCTATACCGTATTCCCCAAATTCAGAACGCAGCTTTTCCTTTATGCTGTCCGAGAATTCTCTCTTTTTACCATCCATTTCAAAGAAAGAATACCCCTTCTCCCTCTTTGTATTTATGATCAGATCCCCCACATGGGAACTGATAAGCCCCCTGAAAAGGGTCATAAACTGACTTCTTTCAAGTAACGCATTTGTGCCGACCAGCTTGACTAGCAGTTTCCTTGAGTCAGAAACCCTGATACTCATATCTCCGCCGGCACCCAGCTTAAAACCTATGCCGTCTTCCTCTATGAGCACGGGATCCGGTGTCCCCCACTTTATAGCCATAGCTTCCGCTTTATTGATAAAATATATTTGACAATGAAAAGGCGATACGCCATCGGTTACTTTTTTTATAAGTTCGCCCACTAAAGGAAGATTTGCAGTCTTTAATGTATGCGTCCCGGGACCTAATAGATCAAGAGCCTCCCCACCGTTAAAGAATATCGCTTCCTGGGATTCATTTACTACTACCTGAGAATTGATATTAAAATCTTCTTTGGGATGTTTCCAGACGAGAGCCTGACCGTCACCTTCAAACTTTATGACACTTATAATCTCCTTTGCCTCCGATTTGATAAAATCCTTAAACCCCATCCTTTATGACCTCCTGAAAATTTCATATAAAAAACACACCCTTACCTAAAGGATGTGTCAACATAAATAGATTCCGGCAAAAGCCGGCAATTTCCGATATTATTAACCTGCCTGCCGGCCCGTAAGATTCTAACTCAGTCTGAAACATTTGCAACCCCTAAAAACCAAATTAACCTTAGTAAATAATATCATTTACATCATGAATTATCAACTCACTTTAGACCAATATGATTCAATGATTTTATCAGTATATCTATACATTTTATCTTTTCAATTTCTCTCTGAGAAACCCAAATATGGAGTACAGGTTTAACAGTACCTGTCACTATTCCATAATATGACACAAGTAATTACGATCTTTCTATGAGGACTGTTTTGCAAGAAGCGCCTCAAGTTCAGCAATACGCTTAGCCTGCTGATCTATGGTTCTTTCTTTTTCCTCAATGGCTCTTTCTTTTTCCTCAATAGTTCTTTCATTCTGCTCAATGATTCTGTCCTGCTGCTCGATTTTTTCCTCCCTCTGGCGGATGCGTCTGTTAAGAGACCTCTGTCTGATTTCGTAATCCTCTCTTGCCTCACACTGCTGACGGATGCGTTCATCTTCTGAGAGTTTATATATGGTTGTTGCCGCATCATCGATTGCACTATACTGTTCAGCTAACATCTTGATATCCTCCCATGTATTTGCTTTAAAAAAACTTGCCCATCTGTCTATATTGTATTCCCTATCTCTATCATCAGCAAGATGAATATTCGTCAGAGACAGCGTACATATAGTAAAATTTTTAGTATAAGGGTAATGGTCATTTACTTCCATAAGTTTGTAGACCGAAAACAACTTCGGATGATCCTGAATCGGTGTAAAATCCAGTATTCCGACCTGGTATACCGTTTTTGCCATATCATAATCCTCCCCCTTGTTAAGAACAGTAAAATTCCTGCAGGCATAATAGGTTGATCGTTCAGGCCAATTGTATTCATTTACAACCTGCATTTCCAGATTGATGCGTTCACCATTATTAAAACTAACATTGATATCAAGAATAACATCCTTATTGTCGATTCTTTCGCCGAGGATTATGGGATTATCAACGCTTATATTTGTTACATTGTCCGGTGCAGTATGCAGAAGAGAACAAATAATATGTTTCAGCACATTCTGATTTTCCTGCATGAGAGCCTTGAACAGGTAATCATTAGTTAGCTTAATCCTTACCGGACATGTTGCATTTTGATAGATGAATTCCCCACATACAAAAATGAATAACAGATACTTTAGTGAATTCGGAGGATTTCCCCAATGACACTCTGCAACAAGATTTTACAGAGCCAGAAACTCACTGATGAATCACAAGATAACACAAATAAACAGAATAGTCAAACAAAAATTGATTTATCAGACACATTGCTATCCGCCACGCAAAAAAGACTTGAATATACTGATTCTTCCGTTTAGTCCCCCAGGTACGCTTTCCTTACGGAATCGTCATGAAGCAGTTCCTCGCCTGTGCCGGAATTAACTATCCTGCCGGTTTCAAGCACATATGCCCGGTCTGCGATGGACAGCGCCATCTGCGCATTCTGTTCCACAAGAAGGATTGTAGTACCGTCCTTATTAAGTGCGCTGATTATATCAAAAATCTGCTCTACAAGTATCGGTGCAAGACCCATGGAGGGCTCATCAAGCATCATAAGCCTGGGCTTGCTCATAAGAGCTCTGCCCATAGCGAGCATCTGCTGCTCACCGCCTGAAAGAGTTCCTGCAATCTGCTTCTGTCTCTCCTTAAGTCTTGGGAACTGTTCGAAGACCTTTTCTATAGTCTCCAGGGCCTCTGCATTATTCCTGGTATATGCGCCCATCTCAAGATTTTCCTTGACGGTAAGCTGCTGGAATATGCGCCTGCCT
>JAILDD010000138.1 GCA_024689605.1 Lachnospiraceae bacterium | reverse complement strand
ATAATGCTGTTCTATATAAAATGTAGCATTAAGTATGGTATCGGAAAGCTCGTTTTTAAAATGCTGTATCTGTGATCCCTTATCGCATTCATTGATAAGCAGCATAAGTCTGTAAAGCATGCCGCAGAGTACAGTCTCGCTATAGGGTGCATTTTCTTTATATATTTTCAGCATATCTTCAAAATACAGTGCAATTTTTGCGGAGTCTTCGTCGCTGAAGGTAAGGAGTTTTTGTTCAAAGATGCGGTTCCATATGTATGGATCGACTTCGCTGCAAAATCTTTCGGCCAGTTTGTCGGATACTTTGATGAGATAGTTTTCGTAGTGTTTATTACTTATGGAAAAAGTACGGTGGTAGACAAGGGGCGGCATCAGAGTCACATTTCCGGCGTGGGCTTCAAATCGCGTCGTAGGTGTAATGATACGGCGGTCTCCTGAGATAAGATAGCCTATGCTGTAGTGTGACTGTGCTATTTCCATCTGCGGCATGCGGTAGTCAGCGGCAAGATGGCGCTTCTGTACTGTGATAAGGGTATTTTTCGGCATCCGTATCGGCATGTCCACACCTCCTTTTCATGATCCCGGAATTTACTCCTGCAAGAGATATCCGAAACAGGTATTTACTTTTGCAAACCGGAACATCGGATTCCAATTCAGCCAATTTATTTCCATAATATCATAATATCTAAGTTTTTTGTATCAGCTTCACATTATAACAAAGGAAATCCTTATTTTTATGACATATAATAAACAATAAGCTGAGTATATCTTTACCTGATCTCAGGTGGGAACCGGTAAGGGAAGTCAGGCAAACACACAAACATAAGGAGGCGTGTCATGAAATCAGTAAAGGATCAGAGGTGGCTTTTTGCAAAGGATATTGAAGGAGAAAATGCAGGGGAAGGCGTGGTTCGTTATGTTAAGAGCTACACAGACGAAGTGATGGTTGTGGAGAATCACTTCAAAAAGGGTGCTGTGGGGGCACTGCACAGCCATCCGCACACGCAGATAACTTATGTTATATCCGGAAGTTTTGAGTTTACGATAGGTGATGAGACAAAGGTTGTTACCAGCGGAGACACGCTGTTAAAAAAGGACGGTATCCTTCACGGCTGTGTGTGTCTTGAAGAAGGCGTGCTCCTTGATATCTTTTCACCCATGAGAGAGGACTTTGTATGATTGAGGTAAAGATTGACAAACTGTACAGGTACGATAGAAAGTCGGAACCATGCTTTATTGGTTTTCCGCTGCCTAAAGGAACTCTTTATGATGATAAAAAGGTTTACCTTTATGACGGCAATGTCACACTTCCGTTACAGTCAAAGGTGACCGGACGCTACGATGACGGATCTATCCGCTTTTTATTTCTGCGTTTTCTTGCGGATCTTCCTGCCAATAAAGGTATGACGCTGGAATGCGAATTTGAGGAAAGTGAAATTAAGAAACGCGGACAGGTGCAAAAGTATGATTTTTCACCGATTGAGACCGCAGATACAGGTGACGGATATCATATACAGACAACAGATGATAAAACAAAAAAGATTTTTTCTTTCAGCATAAGGAACCATGCTGATTTTGTATTTGAATATATCACAGCCAATGTAAGGACATGGAGTACCAGGCAGATAGAGGGGCCGGTTCTTAAGGACAAAGACAATGATACATACGGGATAAAGCTTGGGGAATGGGAGGAAGTTGAGAAAGGTCCTGTATGTGCGGTATTTAAGAATTATGGAAAACACATAAAGGCAAACGGAGAAATTGGTCCTGAATTTGAGATAAAGCTTACGGCATATGCCGGGAAGTCATGGGTAGAATGTTCCTACAGATTGATAAACACAACGGACGAGGCTTTCGAAGTAAAATGCCTGGAACTGGATCTGTGGCGTGATGTAACACTTAAGGATACGGTAAAGAGCTGTGCTTACATTCCAAAGAATCCGGATTCCACAGGATGCGGGGATGCGGCAAAAGGCACGGATAATGAGATGGTATGCCACGCACCGTCTACAGATGCGGCAGAGAAGATCGTGGAGTCTCTTTCTACAGAGGAAGTGCGTACAATTGCAGCAACTTCGAATTATAAAACAGATTATCTGATCGGAAAAAACGGAGCAGGAGTCGGCAGAGTCATAGATGCGGAGTGGCTTTTAAAAGAAGCCAATGAGCATTTTGCTGAGGTATTCTACGGAACTTTCTTCGCAGACTGTACGGATAAGGACGGCGGCGTGGCTGCAACAGTTTTCCAGGCACAGCAGAATTATCCCAAAGCAGTACTTGCGGGAGAAGGTGGTATCCGTGTAATGCTTGTTCCACAGGATGTAGAACAGATCATATTACAGAGCGGTATGTCGAGGGAGCAGAAGTGCCTGCTTCATTTTCATGATGCATCGATGCCTGTCAGTGAGATCAATGATCGAAGCATCATTTACCAGATGCCGGATAGACCGTATGTTTCACCTGCTGTACATGCGGCATCGGGAGTATGGCCTGATATATTTCCTAAAAAGACAGATGTTAAGGTAGAGCAGAATCTGGTATGCCGTGCAGATGCCCACGGCCGTGCATATGGAATGCTTCATTTCGGAGATTCCTATGACAGCAATTACACAGCCCAGGGACGCGGAGGTGGAAGGCTTGTATGGTGCAATAATGAGTATGATTATCCGCTCTCCTGTGCGCTGCTTTATGCAAGGACCGGCATACGGCGCTTTCTTGATTATAATATCGCATCATGCAGCCACTGGATGGATGTTGATGTGTGCCACTACCATAGGGATTCTCTTTATATTGGCGGTCAGTGGGAACATACAGCGGGGCATTGTGAGAACGGTGTAATGGTATGTTCACATGAATGGGTGGAAGGGCTTCTTGATTACTATCATTTTACCGGAGATGAGAGAGGGCTGGAGACGGCAGTCGGTATCGGTGAAAATGTGAACAGGCTGCTGGAACTTCCTATGTATGCTAAGGCCGGGGAAGCTAATGCGCGAGAGACCGGCTGGGCTCTCAGGACACTGACGGCTCTGTATGTTGAAACAAATGATAAAAAATGGCTGGAGAAATGTGACAGGATAGTTAATGATTTCAAAGTATGGGAAGAGCAGTACGGTCACTGGCTTGCACCCTATACCGACAATACGCTGGTGCGTGTAGGCTTTATGATTTCCATTGCTGTGGGAAGCCTGATGCGTTATTACCGTGTATTTCCGGATCAGGAACTGAAAGAAATGATACTCAGAGCTGTGGATGATCTGGTGGAGAACTGCTATGTGGAAGAGTGGGGTGTGTTTTACTATAAGGAACTTCCGAGCCTTAACCGCGTGGGAAATAACACACTTTTGCTGGAGGCCCTTACAGCGGCATATGACTTAAGCGGAGACAGAAAATATCTTGACTATGGTACTGGGACTTTCAACAATGCGATAGCAGATAAACAGCCATTAGCCGGCGGAGCAAAGAGAAAGGAAGAAAGTGCGGTTCTTTTAGGAAGTGTGAGCAGTAAAACATTTGCTCAGAGCATGATACCGCTCAGTACTTATTATAGGGCAGTTTCAGAATGCTGATTGAATGAGTCGGCCGGTTACCGCCTGTATATTGAAATTTTCCAGATGTAATCTGTGGGAAAAAAGACGACTCGCATATGCGCCGGAATTGCAGATTTGGCAGAGCAATACAGGGATTTGATTATGAAAAAGATAGACATGACAAAAGGTCCCATAATGGGCAACATACTTCTTTTTGCACTTCCGATAATTGTGGGAAATATACTGCAGTATCTTTATACCACGGTTGATACACTTGTAATAGGAAAGTACTGTGATTACAAGGCTATAGCATCAGTAGGAACAAGCTCACAGCCGATAGAGGTTTTGTTATGTGTTTTTCTCGGAATAGGTACAGGTGTAAGCATACTTGTTTCGCAGCATATTGGTGCCGGACATCGTGACAAGGTAAAGGATGCCTGTGTAACGGCGGTATCTCTTGTATATTACTGTGGCATACCTGTAGCTGTTATCGGATGGTTTGTAGCCCCGCTCCTGCTTAAGCTCTTAGGTGTTCCTGCGGATGTATGGGATAATGCTTTGCTATACACACGCCTGGTGCTGTGCGGAGCCGTAGGAAATATAGGCTACAATATGAATGCGGGAATACTGCGAGGGGCAGGAGACAGCAAGGCGTCACTATATTTCCTTTTTGTATCATGTGTGGCTAATGTGGTGCTTGATGTAGTATTTGTTGCATATGTTGGCTGGGGAGTCGGCGGAGTGGCTCTGGCTACCGCCATTGCAATGTTTCTTTCATGGATATTCAGCATAGTCTATATCAGGAAGAGATATCCTGAGCTTGGACTTCCCTGGTTTCCCGGCAGGATAGTCTGGAGCGAGATGAGGAAGATCCTGGGAATAGGGCTTCCCATAGGGCTTAATAATTCACTTTTTTCCTTCGGGCATATGGCAATGCAGGGACTTGTTAATTCCCAGGGTTCTGTGATCATGGCGGGATGCTCCATTTCCGGAAGAGTGACAGGCATTGCAAATATGGCCATAACGGGAATATCCGCAGCGGCTACCACTTTTTCAGGACAGAATTTCGGCGCAGGAAATATAAAGCGCCTTCGCGAAGGGCAGATAATGATCCCGGCGGTTTCGGGACTTATCACCCTTTCCTTCGGAGTGATATTTATAATGCTGCGTATGCCTATACTCAGGATGTTTACGGATGAAGCGCCGGTGCTGGATTTTGCCCAGGGATTTGTATGCGTGATGCTTCTAAGCCAGTGGATGTATGCGGTATTTAACGGCATATCCTGTATCGTTAATGGAACAGGCAGGGTAAAATATACCACAGTGATAAACCTGATGATGCTCTGGGCAGTGCGCATTCCCGCAGCATATCTTATAGCAGCATTTATTGACGGAAAATATTACATGTACAGTTTTCCCATATCATTTGCTTTTGGTATGATCTGTATGATAGCTTACTATATTGTTTCGCCTTCGTGGAAGGCACTGATGGCAGAGGCAAATCCTGATAAAGAAAAAGCCAAAGACAAAGACAAGGGCAAAGACCAAGACCAAGACAAAACAAAAACCAAAACCATAGACAAAACCAAAGATAAAATAAAGGATATAGCTAAAGAAAAAGCTGAAGGTAAGGGGAAATTCCATTTTCCGAGGCTTGCAGTAAGAAAAATCTGACAATGTTCTATATCGTATTAGAGAATCTGCCTGCGCAGATTTTCTTTGCGGTGCCGGTAAGGCGGAAAGGTGAATTATGGATGCAAAAAAATTAGGATTCGGAACAATGAGGCTGCCATTATTAAAATCCGATGATCCCACATCCATAGATATGGATCAGTTCAAGGAAATGGCGGATATGTTTGTTGGACGGGGATTTTGTTATTTCGATACGGCATATCCCTACCATCAGGAATGCTCTGAGGCAGCAGTCAGGGAAGCTGTAGTAAAGCGGTTTCCAAGGGACAGATTTCTTTTGGCAGATAAAATGCCTATACTCAAGGTTAAGTCTGCAGAAGATTATCAGAAATTTTTTGACGAGCAGCTAAGGCGCTGCGGTGTTGACTATTTTGATTACTATCTGCTTCACAATCTCGGCAGAGACAGATATGTAAACACC
>JAILDD010000107.1 GCA_024689605.1 Lachnospiraceae bacterium | reverse complement strand
GAGAACCCGGAGTGTATGTAGATCCACTGGGGAGCACCCTGGTCTGTTCATCCGGTTCATTGTATCTGGAAAACGAAACTGCCTACTTTTGGAGTGAGGAAGAATAAATCAACGAAAGGATATGGATAAAAGGTCTCCCGGGGATTAACATCTCCGGGAGCTTGTGGAAGATGACGGTATAAGCGGAAGGGTGCCCCTCAGCCTTGCAAATGATATGAACCTGGTTCAGCATTCTCATGGAAGTGTTTCCGAAGGCAAAAGCAAAGGCGTATCAGATGATTATGCGTGATAAACCAGTTTTCCGTCTACGAAAGTAGCAAGACATTGTGCCTTCTCAACCTCAGCCAGATCATCCTTCAGGAAATCCTTGTCAAATACTGCAAGGTTGGCCAGCTTTCCGATTTCAAGAGACCCCATGCGAACCTCCTCATGCCAGCTATATGCCACACTGCTGGTAATCGCCTTCAAGGTTTCAATCCTGCTGATGTTCTGGTCTTCATGCCTGCACATTTCTTTGCCGTTGGAGGGCAGGTATCCGATTGTTCCAAGGCAGATCGCCCACGGCGCACTGAGGGCGGTAGAAGCCGGGTAGTCGGTGTGAGAAACCACCACGGCTCCCTGATCCAGAAAATCCTTTACGGGAAATCCGGCATCCGCTTTTTCCTGTCCTACATGATCGACCATTAGCTTATATAATGTATAGGTTTTTTCTACCCACATAAGTCCGACGACGGCAATGATGTTATAATCGGCCATCCTCTTAATATCTTCCGGCTTCACCGCCTGCAGATGGGCGAGGGCATTTCTCATGTCAAAGTTTCCAGTTTCCTCCTCGGCCTCGGCAATGGCATCAACCCAGGCCCTGACTGCCGCATCACCGATGGTATGGACATGTACGTTCATATTATGCTTTGCAGCTGCCTTCACCAGCCGGACCATTTTTTCATGATCATTAAATCTGGACACGCCATAGTATCCGGGCTGATCCACATACTCATCCAGCATCCAGGCTGTACGTCCCTCCACAACACCGTCACAAAATACCTTGGCGCCAGTGAGTTTATAATGCTTGCTGTTATGCTCCTCAGCTTCCCGGGCGATTTTGTCCATGTCCTCTTCCGGCGTATCCGTATTATCATTGATCAAACTGCTGGCAACGGTATACTGAAGGAGCTTCCCTTCCTTTTCCAGTGCATAGTAAGCGAGAGGCTCTATCTCATTGGTGACCTGAACGCCGGCATTGTAGACACCGGTAAATCCCTTAGACAGAGAATAGTTCTGCCAATATAACACTGCCTCCTTGAATTCCTCCACCGTATACTTGTTTACGGCACGGATATAGAATACGGGGCCCTCTAATATAAACCCAGTAGGATCCCCTTTTTCATCGACCCTGACACAGTCGGTTCCCCATTTTTCCACCGCCTTCTTGTCAATACCAAACTTTTCCATCGCCTTTGAATTAAGCCACATGGAATGAGCAGCATTTTCCGTCAGCATCATCACTTTATCAGGGCAAATTGCATCCAGCATACTGTAGTGAGGCAGTACGCCATGCACCTCAAAACCCATGCCTTGATACATCTTTTTCTCGGGATGGGCTTCCATATACGCCTTCATCTTCTCAACGCACTGCTCAAGACTGGCATTCGGGTCCAGATTTTCCATCAGGCACTTTTTCCAGCCGGTTCCACCTGGATGGGAGTGTGCTTCCAGAAAACCTGGATAAACACTGTTGGTTCCATAATCATAAATCTTCGTATTCTCATTACAGAGCTTCCTTGCAACTTCGGCAGCACCAACATACAGGATCTTATCTTCCTTGACAGCAACAGCCTCTGCATGAGGTTTGTGTTCATCCATGGTTATAACATTTCCCAGTACCAATAAATCCGCTTTACCCTGCATATCTTTTTCCTTTCTTGTACTATGTCGTCATAAAGACTATTCTTGCGTTTGTTCAGACATGACCGTTTCTGATATTATCTCAGTAAATATTGTATTATTCAAGGTATTTTTTTTGAATATTAAATCAATAATGAATAAGATAATGTGATTATGAACGACTTACAATATAAAAGTTGCTAAAACAGACGATA
>JAILDD010000045.1 GCA_024689605.1 Lachnospiraceae bacterium | reverse complement strand
TCGCCGGAATAATCCGTTTTGCTGTCTTTCTTACCGAAGTCAAACTCAAAGAAATGTTTCTTGTCTTCATTGCTACCTTCTTCAAAGCTGAAGACATGAATCGTGTCGCCATCGAGTTTTACTACCGTGCTATCTACCAATCCCTTGAAACGCTCCAGGAATCCGTTGTCGCTTGCATTCTTCTGGAACATGCCGTCTGACTTTCTCCAGGTCAGGTTTCCTATACGGAAGATATTGGCCTTAAGCCCGGCTTCCCTGGCGAGAAGCACACGTTCCTCTGACTTATACTTTGAATGGATGTAAACATTCTGCTCATAGTTCTGTCCGATATCCAGAGTAAACTCGTCAAACTTCGCATTGGAATTACTCTGGGCTACCGTTCCGGCTCCGTTGACACTGGCTGTTGATGTATGCTGAAGCACGGCACCTGCATCCTTACAGAAATCGATCACATGCTGGGTTCCTATTACATTGGAACGCTCAAAATCTTCATAGTGTCCGGCGTGGTGCACGTTGGCCGCCACATGGAATACCATGTCGATCTTCTTGGCGAGTATGTCATACTCAGACTCCGTCAGGCCGAACTTATCCAGCTCGATGTCGCCCTTTACTACCTTATAAGAGAACTTCTCATATTCCTTCGGGAAGTAAGTCTTAAGCGTAGGCTTGAGCTTATCTATGTTACGGACAAGGCAAACAACATGGAGGTTGCGCCTTAAAAGCTCACGCAAAATATGTGCCCCAAGGAAACCGGTCGCACCGGTAAGGAGAACATACTGGGGATCCGCCTCGTAGAACAGGTTGCTGTTGTGGCGGATAAGTGAATTTACATCCACCTTTTCCTCTTCTTTCTTCTTCTGCTGGGAGCTGCCGTTCAAAAGCATCTCCTCAAGCATTTCCACAGTAGGGAATTCATAAATATCCTGAGCCTGAACGCCTATGATGGTAGCATACTCCAGGGCAGACAGTGAATCACCGCCGCGCTCGAAGAAATCATCCCTGATACCCACATTACTTATGCGGAGTACCTGCTCCATTGCATCACAGAGACGCTTCTGCTCTGCAGTGGAAGGTGCCACATAATCCTTCTTACGTTCTTCCTTCTTGTCCTTCAGCCACTTCATGACTTCGTTACGCTTTGTCTTCAGCGTGGTAGTCTTAGGCAGGTCCCCGGGACGGAAGTCAAGACCCACCACCTTTTTATAAGGCGGCAGCTTGTCGTTCATTTCTCTGATGCCGTTCTTAATGACACGGATAGTGGCATCCCTCATGTTCTCGGGAACGATCAGGGCTGAAATCTTTCCCACATCCTCATATACAAAGGCATCCTTTACACCGGATATCTTCATCAGATACCCTTCTATTTCCTCCGGATAGATGTTCTTTCCGTTATCAAGTATTATCAGGTTCTTGGCACGGCCGGTAATGAACAGGTAGCCGTCCTTATCTACATAGCCAAGGTCTCCGGTCTTAAACCAGCCCTCATCAAAAGCAGCTGCATTTTCCTCGGGGTTCTTATAATACTCCAGCATCACAGCATCGCCCTTAAGCTGGATCTCTTCATTTTTGATCCTGACATCCATATAGGAAGCCGGCTTTCCCACAGAGCCTATTCTGTCATTGCCGGGACAGTTTGCGGCTATGAGCGGAGCACACTCCGTCATGCCGTAACCCTGATAAACACGGAAACCGAAACCGTCCAGGGTTTCTGCTATCTCCGGCCGAAGAGCCGACCCGCCTACCACAATGGTATGGAGTTTTCCACCGAAAGCATCATAGATGGGCTTGTACAAAGATCTCTTTGCGTCTATATTCAGCTTGTTAAGCGTGCCATCGACACGCCTGGCAAATTTTATTTTCTTTTTGTATTTTGGTGAAGATACAGCCTCCATGATCTTTTTATAAAACATCTCGGCGATGGCAGGCACAACCACCATGACCGAAGGGCTGAAGCGCTTCAGATTGGCAACAACATTTTCCAGCTTATCATTGATACAGATAGTGGTTCCGGTATAGAGAATACCCAGGTTACCGACAGTCAGCTCGAAAGTATGGTATATGGGCAGAACCGACATGACTACCGGCTCGCCAGGTACTTCCTTGTCATAGCCCATGCGGTAGATCTCATTGATATTGCTGACTACATTTTTATGAGAGATAAGCACACCCTTGCCTGCTCCGGTGGTTCCGGAGGTGAAAAGCAGAAGGCAGGGATCATCGGGCTTTACCTTGGGAAGCTTGCCCCGCTCGGTACGGAGCATCTCACGGTACATCGTGCCGGATAAGGAATAAACCTCGCGCTTATCCTTATACTCATCGTCAATATCTTTGATATCCTTGATCCAGGGCTCAAATTCCTCGGCAACAAATACCATACGTGCCTCGCCCCTGGTTATCAGGCCTAATATC
The DNA here is from genome assembly GCA_024689605.1 of Lachnospiraceae bacterium. The sequence goes on along the minus strand of JAILDD010000045.1, from coordinate 2,664 downwards.
TCTTCCTTTGGAAGAAGCTTATCAATGGGAACAACCACATTGCCGCTTATGGCAGATGCTAAAAATGTGACGATCCAGGGATAGGAAGTACCCCCGATTATGGCGATCTTTTCACCATTGCAGCCGGCCTCCAGCAGCCAGGTCGCCATAGCAAAGCAGTCCCTCGACAGATCGCTGAAGGTTTTATCCACAATGCTGTCATACTGTATATAACGGTATGCAACCTTGTCCTTATATGCTTTATTGATTTCTGTTACGAATTCCTGAAGATCCGTAAGCATTTTGTTCATGCGGTTCACCTATATCAGTATAAATCTAACACTTCGGCCGTATTAAACAGTTACGGCACACAACCACAAGAGGTCATGCCTTCATGACCCCTATGTATTTGACCATAATGTCTTATTATAACATACTCCCTATGCGTTCGCCATAGTCCGTATGTGGATTTTAAGTGGATTTACTCGTACAGACTCTCATAATCGTAATTTCTGTAGAATTCGTCAATATGGTCAAAATATTCCATATAATTATCCGCCGTCAGCTCATGGGGAGAGCCTTCCTTTGACATTTCCTCAAGGATCATGTCGCTGATCTCGCCGCTGAAATGACAGTCATCGGAGTAATTGTCAAGATCCATCACCATATCAGTATCATCATAAAAGCAGAAAAGATGGATATTGTCATATTGCAGAAGCTCCCCGGATACGAAACGGAAGGTCTCCATGTACCGGTCAAAGGTCCCGGTGGCTATCTGACCGCTGTACCAGTTGATGCCGCTGTAGGGCGGTATGAAGTAATAAAACTGCACATCCGGGTATGCCTTGGCATTTGCAATGATATTCTGCTCTATGTTTCCCCGGATGATCTCCTTTTCCTCATCGCTCAGATGCACTGTCAGGTCTGCCACGTAGGGCTTAGGGAAATGTTCCAGCACTATTTCCTTTCCCGTGGGACGGACATCAGCAAACCTGGAATATTCATCAAAACTGTCCGCAGGCACGCCTTTCAAGGTGCGCCCTATGGTTTCGGGGATGTAATAGGTCAGTATCTTCTTATTAAATATATATTCAACATCATTGAAGGGATTATTGTCATAGAGATAATCCGGGTGAGGCACCTCCGGGCTGTCCATATCCTTGTCGAACATTATGAATGCCATCTCAAGGGAGCAGACCACCACCTTAACGTCAGGATTATAAGAAAGCGCCCTTTCTGTTGATTCGGATATTTCCTTAAAATAGGAGCCCGCATAGGAAATCTTTACAAAATCCATCCCCCAGCACTCTTCGGCAATGGAGGTCCTGAAATTCTCTGTCATGGACGTTCCGGTGATAATGCCCTCGTATTCAAAATTTCTCGCAATGCCGTCATTCTGGTATCTTTCGTTGTCCAAGACATAGGACAGGCCTTTTATGGGGGCGTGGTAATGGAACCAGGGATCAAAAGTGAACACAAGGGCCGCCACAGCCAGGAACAATACGGCAGTGATCACGCACAGCTCTATGAAGAATTTTTTCCATGGGTTATTTTTACTCATTGCTAAAATTTAAAGTATATAAAATCCGCTGCATTTCCAAGACATACAAAGGATGCCAGGAAGAGGACTGCGGTTACGATTGCTGTCATCAGTGTCGGCTTGTATTTTGTTTCATATATATTTTTCCCGAAGAATACCATGGCAAGTGCGGCTGCGAAAAGCATGGGCACAAAGATATTCAGGTGCCTTGTGGCAAAGGCGAAATCATTCAGTCCGAAGGAATTGTAGAACTGGGCGTTTGGCATGATATTATCAGGAATGAACATCTGCTTTATGAATGCCACTGCATCGCTGAGACTATCGGCACGGAAAAATACCCAGGCTATATCTACTATTATGAAGGTGATGATGCGGCGAATGAAAGTAATTAGATGAACTGACATTTTCTTGCCATCGCTACTATTACCTGATACTCCGGCTTTAGATAAACCATCCGACTTTGATGAATCTGCCGCCAGTTTATCCCTTGCAGTTATACCCGTCAGCCGTTCTATTATCATTATAACACCATGTATCGCGCCCCAGACTATGAAGGTCCAGTTGGCACCGTGCCAGAATCCGCTGATAAGGAAGATTATCATGATATTAAGGTATGTGCGGAAAGTCCCCTTCCTGTTTCCGCCAAGGGGAAAATAAATGTACTTACGCAGGAATCTTGTAAGACTTATATGCCAGCGTTTCCAAAAATCACCGACAGAAACAGCCTTGTAGGGCGAATTGAAGTTCATCGGAAGCTCAAGGTTCATCATCATTGCCATGCCTGCTGCCATATCGCAGTATCCGGAAAAGTCAAAATACAGCTGAAGGGTAAAGGCAATTGAACAGAACCAGGCCTCTGCTAAAGACAGCCCGGAAAGCATGGTGAATCCATACTGTACTCCGAAGGTAAACATAGGCTCTATAAGCAGCACCTTTGAAAGGCCCACCGTAAACCATATCATGCCCTTGCTTAAGTTTTCAAAATCCGGACGGAATCTTTTTTCGTCATTTAACTGCGGTATGAATTCTTCATGCAGAATAATAGGACCCATGATCAGCTTCGGGAAAAAGAAAATAAAGACGGCATAATCAAGTAGGTCATACCCTTTAGTCTCGCCCCTTGATGAATCCACCAGCCATGCTAT
>JAILDD010000268.1 GCA_024689605.1 Lachnospiraceae bacterium | reverse complement strand
CGGCAGTTCACATTCTCCATTTTCATATCGGGAGTACATCTGCTGAGTGGTATTGAGCACTTTGGCAACATCCGTCTGCGAGAGATCTCGGTCTTCACGCAACTCCCGAATGATCTGCTGGTAGCTTTTATCACTCATGATTCCTCTCCGAATAATGTAATAATTACATTTTAACTACATCGTGAAAAGATGTATTGAAATTACATCGTATATGATGTATAATTACTGATAGTTGGCTGAAGTAACGTTTAAACACAGGTAACGTTGATACTCAAAACAATAGCGAAGGGGGATTACAATATGTCAAAGGTGGCAAGAAAAGGAACTGTTATTGCATTGGTGATTCTGCTGTTGACAAGTATGTTCAGCACAGCGGGAGCATATGGGGCACAGTGGCCCGAAAAGAGCTTCTATGGTGTGGGTGTATATTTGCCTGAACCGATCAATTTTCCAAATGTCAAACGTCAAGCATATTTTGGCCCCAGCAATTACTTTTATTCTCCGGCAGGCGCCTATAAGGCAACATCAGTACAGAATGCAACTGCGTTGTTCCGTGAAGGAGACTATGCACTGGTGGATTTCTACTATCCACAGATAGGAAAGCTCTGTCTATACTTCCAGTTGGATTATCTTTCAACCCGAAATATCAATGAAGAAGTATTAACTTCATACCCTGCATACATCACTTCGGAAGTGCAACCCATGGAAGGCCCGGGATACGATTATCATCCTTTAGAAGAAACTACCCCCAAAATGAACATCAGACAAATACTTCTTTCGAGAGGAACACGGATTGATGTGTTCTTTGAAATGTATGGATGGGTATTTGCAGAGTTCTCGTGTTCACTAGGCCTGGTGAGGGCGTGGATTCCGTCAAGTGTGGTAGAGAGTTACTGATGGAAAAGCTGGAACCGGTTGAAAAGTATTGGTAGCAGTTCCATTTGCTGCATAGTTGCTCCATTACCTTGAGATGGGACTACCATCCTCTTTCTTGTGTTCCGGCAACTGGTTGTATCTTCCGCGAAGCTCGCTCAGGTTATGACTGTGGATATGGTTCCTGTACATATCAAGAATATGGATCTTACTTCTATACACGGTAGGGCTGGTGAAGGTGGAGTAGAACAGAAGTTTACATATTATTGTTCATCGGGAAAAGGAAGTGTTGTGATTTACTCTCGATGAGTATAAATGCAAATATTTAGAAATCAAAAGGATGTCATCTGAAGAGGTGTTACATATGAGAACTAGCGTTGGCTGGAACATTCATGGTAAATATGGAGATGATTACATAATGCGACGCTTGTTATCTTTGTGTCTACTAATTGTTTTGTGCATTGTTTCGATTTGTTCCACTGCGTTTGCTGCAGAGGTAATTAATGATGCGCGAAACGGAGTAGTGCGTATTGTTTCAGTATTAGTAGGCAGTGATGGGGCGATCCCTTATGCTACCGGAACCGGCTTTTGCATTTCTGCTGATGAAAATGGCAAGACAAATTTCGTAACAAATGCGCATGTGGTAACTATGGAGGAAGAGGACATTGCATATTGCTTTAACAGATATGGATATGTTCCAGCATTACGCATATGTCTGGTCACAGATAACAAGCTTTATGAAGTTGATCCATCTGATATCATAATATCTTCTTCAGACGATGTAGCCATTATTACCTATAGTGGTTCTATTCCCGAACGAAAAGCATTATCCCTTGGTTATTCTTCAGATGTGAATGTAACAGATAAAGTGTATGCGATCGGTTTCCCAGGTGTAGCTGACCAAAAAAGGGAGGCAAACGATGAATCGCAATATGTAACAACTATAGAAGAGTATATAAAAAAGATATATCCTTCAGCTGTTTCTGACATGACGGTTACTGAAGGAAATGTTCAGCGTAAAACCATATATAATGGCACTGAGTGTATCCAACATGATGCGGATATCACCCATGGAAATTCTGGTGGACCTCTAATAACGGAACAGGGGCTAGTTGTTGGAATTAACACATGGGGAGAGTTCGATGATAGTAATGCATCTTATAGTCTTAAGTACTCTTTTGATATTGAAGTGGCTAAAGAATTCTTTAAGGATAACAACATAAAATTTACAGAGAAGAAGGCAATTCCGAGCGGTGTATCACCGATTCTTCTAATCTGCATTGCAGTTGCGGTAATTATGCTGGTGATTGTTGGTACACGCTTAGTAAAAACGAAGAAGAAAGATTTACTTGATGAAGTAAAAAAGACAGCTGAAAAGGCATCTGGCTCCAATTTAGAAAGCATGACGGATGTATTAAGGAAACTATACACGACTTCGGATCCTCAAAAACTTCTCAATGATCCGGAATACTTTACTAAACAGCTTGCACAAGTGTATCGACCGGCGTTTAAACGTGATTGTCAAATCCTTGAAAAAGCATCAAAATCCGGGATCGGACAAATTGTTCTGCAATTCTACCAACAGCATGCACTTCCGACAGAAGAAGAAAAAAGAAAAATCGTTCAGGAATTGTGTAACCGGTGTGGAATGCCTATCAGTGACGCAGCACGGGCAATGCAACTATATTGGGATATGGTTGGTTGGGGAACCGGTATTCCAGGAAAAACGGCAATCAGATCCACTGTTTCTTCACCAATGAATACATCAACCTCTACAACAGCATCAAAACAAACAATATCGACTTCAACATCGTCCCTTCCTAATACTTTGCGAACCCTTTATCAATCTTCTGACGAGATCAGAATGCTTATGGATTCGGACTACTTCATAGAAAAATTGACAGGTGTTTATCGTCCGGAGTATAAAGGAGATTGTCAGTTATTGGATAAAGCAGCACGAAGTGGTTTGGGTGCAATTATGATCCAGTTTATTCAGCAGAAAACAGAGCCAAGCGATTCAGATATCGAGTTAATCATTTCAGAAATGGAAAAACGCTGCGGCTTTTCTCGTTCTGATGCGATAAGAGCCATTACTCTTTATGGTAAAATGATCGGAATGAGTCGATTCTGAATATCACAGTCATGTTTAAATTCAAGAGAATGCAGAATGAATGGAGGCGCATAAACCGTAATGGAAAGCAAAGAAAATCAGTTGGAAATCCTGCCCGGTGTGAGAGCTTGTCAATTTGTAGGGAAAGGGCATATCAAGAAACACATGCCTTGTCAGGATGCTTATGCATTCGGTACGAGTTGCGATGGCTGGTTAGTACTGGCATTAGCTGATGGAGTTAGTAATTCTCCACATTCAGAAACAGCAGCCAGGATAGCGGCTGATGCAGCAGTCGAGTCGCTTGTTACATTCCATACGGCTTTTCCGGAAGAATCAGCCTGGTATTCTGCGCTTCGTACAGCAATGAACTATGCATTGCGAAAGATCGATGAATTGGCTGGAGAACACCAGGAATCCTTTGGCTTTGAAACGACATTGGCGATTATTCTACTTAATCCTGGCAAGGAAATGTTTTATATTTATACGGGGGATGGAGGAGTTTATCTCCGCTCAGAAAATGACATCATTCTTTTGACAGAAAAAAGAATGAGAACAGATGATGGAAGCGTGTTTACACTTTCATCAGGTCCTGAATATTGGAATTATGGAAGAAAAGATATTTCAGACATTCAAGCAGTACTTATGGTGACTGATGGTGTATCAGACGTGATTCGGGAAGGTGAGGATCATTATGCACTAGCTCAATGCTTTATGCAGTCTGTCGAGTCAAATACTGAATATCAATCTGCTTGTGAGAAGGTCTTGCAAGAAAAAAGATTTGAAGTCATGGATGATGATGCATCATTTGTATTGTATTGCCAAAGAATCAACAAAATTGAGGGAATCAGGACAGTTGAAAAAGAGGAAGATACATCTCCACAAATTATTGCACCACCCGCATCAAAAGTATTTCCGTGGGATGACAATGAAAGCGAGCGGAAACAAAACCATTTTGATGGGATACTAAGCAAAACCGTAGACTTTATACAACAGTTTTTTTGCAAGCCAAAGAAATAATGAGAATAGAAAAATGAATTTTTAATGGAGGGAAAACTCAAATGGCACAAATCGACTTTAATGTTCTTCATGGCGCGGACGATACTCAGATCCGAAATCAGATCAAGAATATTAACCAAAACGCTGGTGGGACGCGAATGGATTTCCTGAGTGAACCACATGTTGCCTGCTGTTTACTTGTTGATACGTCGGGTTCTATGAATACACAGGGGAAAATTGATGAACTGAACAACGCGCTTCGCAATTTCAAGGCTACGGTCCTTGAGGATCCACTGTCAGCTCGACGTGTGGATGTTTGTGTTATTTCCTTTGCAACTGATGTGACAGTTGTCAACGGTGGGTTCTGTCCAATTCGAGAATTTGAACCGCCTACACTTATGGCAAGAGGGAGCACAAGTATGGGTGCCGGAATCCGATATGCACTTGAAGCGGTTCATGAACAGGTAAGGAATTATCATGATCAAGGGGTGGAATGCTTTAAGCCTTTTATCCTCATGATAACGGATGGGTACCCGACTGATGATGTGGACGATATGGAGAAACTAATTGCACAGCGAGAAAGTGAGGGGCGTTACGGTCACCTGCGTTTCCATGCATTTGGTGTCAAGGGTGCTGACATGGATTTTCTTAGTCGTCTGACTAAACGTGTGCTTGCCGTCAATAACAATGCATTTGATGAGATATTCAGATGGACGAGCGAAACTATGAAGATTATCTCCCATAGCAGAACATCTGATGTTGTTACCGGATCGGATTTGACAGAGAACTTACATGTATATGATCGCGAAACGAAAAAGGTACCGTGGGAAGACTGATTATGGAAAGAGTAATAAGCAAGAAAACTGATGGAGATTTATTCAGTTGGGTAAAACAGGACGACCAAACGCTTATAGCGTTTTCTCTTCAGGGAAGGTCTCACAAAAAGGATAATATTCCTTTGCAGGATAATCATGCTATTCGGATTCTACCCAATGGATGGAAACTACTTGTTGTCTGCGATGGAGTTGGAAGCAAACCTCACTCTGATGAGGGAGCTGAAATTGCTGCAAACGCATTCGCTGATTTTATTGCCAAATTCTTTGGAAGCTATCTGGATGATAACAGTGTATTGAATCTTTTGAAGTGTGCGGCACATTATGCAACCGGGGAGATGTGCCAAAGAGCAAGCTTAAAGAACAACAATATTCATAACTATAATACAACACTTCATGCAGTGATATTTGCAAACGGAATTGTTTACTACTTCCATTCCGGTGATGGTGGCATTATTGCTCTGACAGAAGAGGGAGTATTTAAGCGTTTAACTGAGCCACAAAAAGATGAACAGTATGTAGTTCCTTTATTGGCGGGGCCAGAACAATGGGAAGTCGGGAAAGCAGATTTTTGCGCACAAAGTGTTTTGCTTTGTACGGATGGTGTTTATGACAAACTGGCAGGTTCAATTCTTAAGAAGTATGGAGAAGAAATAGACAAAGGGATATGCACTTTTTTCCTGAATCCCTGGTGTTTTGACTCCTGGGACAATCCAAAAATGATTGCAGAAAAGATGAGTTTGGTTTTCACAGATCGTGCACAGCCCAATGACTTTTACCAGATAGTTGCCAAAGGGATAGCTCAGGGGAAAGCTGAGGGTGAGAATGAAGCTTCAATCTTTGTAAGGGATTGGATTTATAATGAGAATTATCCGCTTGCAGCACTACAAGGGATCCAGGACGATATCACTGTGGCAATTGTTCAGAACACAGCTGAAAGACCAGCATGCCGACCAATGGAGGAATTTAAGGGACCAGACTGGGAAACAATTAGCAGGGAAGTATATAGAAAGCTGTATGGGATCAAAGAAAAAACTAAAAAGGAAATACTGAAAATAGTATGATTTACACAGGAACTAGAGGGCGACAGTATTCGCTGATTCAAATTATCGCCAAAGGCGGCGAGGGAGCGGTTTATTCCATTGCCGGAGAAGATTCAAAAGTAGCTAAGATTTATCATAGCGGCAACGGTCAGGATCAGAAAAGACAGGAAAAGATTCTCAACATGGTAATGGAGGGAAAAGGTGAGAACTGCAGGTTTATTGCCTGGCCATTGGATGCGCTGTTTGATCAGACGCATCAGGTTTGCGGTTTTGTAATGAAGAAATTCAGCGGGGTGCAGAGCCTTGCCGAATTGTTGCCGGAAAAGACACTTAACTGGGGCCAACGAGTCCTTGTTGCACACAACCTTTGTGATGTTGTCCGTGAAGTTCATGAAATCAATCAAAGTATTGGAGACATGAACCCATCAAATTTCGGAGTGGATCTATCAAGCGGTCATGTTTATGCTTTTGATGCGGACTCTTTTCACTATCATACTGCTAAAAACAACTTTTTTCCTTGTATTGTAGGTTTGCCTGAGTATTATGCGCCTGAACTTCAACGGCAGATTTCTCGTGGACAGGATATGCGAAGCATTGATCCGGGAAAAACATTTAGTTATCAGACAGACAGATTTGCTCTAGCTATCCTTATTTTCCAACTTCTATTCATGGGATATCATCCATTTACCGGCCGAAGACTGGAAAGCTGTGGATCTTCAACTGTAGTTCATAAACAATCCACAAACATATTGAATAAGGTAAGTCCGTTTTTTAATCCTCAGCAAGGAATAGGCACTCCTGTTGGAGCTCCATCTGTGGATATCATTCCAACGGATATAAAAGAAATGTTCCGTAAAGCATTTTTGACAGAAGACAGACCTTCTGCAACAGAATGGCAACGTGCCCTGTTTGATCTGTTACGTGACAACCTGACAGAGTGTGGGAGAAAGCATCATAGTTATTACAAGAAGCTCGGCAGATGTCCTTGGTGCGATATGGAAAGTCAGAGCCAAGTCAATACCAAAACTACGCAAAAGCCAAATTCTGTTCCGAATTCGAAACTGAATTCCAATCCAATCAGAACAAATCCGACACCTCAATCCAATCCATCACCTAAATCTCA
>JAILDD010000267.1 GCA_024689605.1 Lachnospiraceae bacterium | reverse complement strand
GGAGGAACTCTCCGCTACGGTAACTACACTTGCCGGCAGTGCAAGATCCATGCATGATGTTTCCACCAATCTTAATGATGAGGTAGGATTCTTTAAGATCTGAAGATTAATACCGGCCGGGAAATGGCAAAATCTATAATAATATAGTAAACGAATTTTGTTATTGAGCTTTCGTGGCGGATAATGCCTACATAGTAGGCGTTGTCTGCTTCGGAAGCTGTTTATTTTGGCGGTGTTTTTTGAGCGCAGAGTGAAAAAGAGCGGTATGCAGACTGATCTTGATTTCCGGCTTTGTGTCCAGATTGTTTTAATTCATCCTTAATGTGTCGAAGCTGGGATTTCGCCTTGACAGAAATCTAACCCGGCAATACAATGTGCGTAGCCGGCAGGTGCCAGCTTTGAATTTGAATTGAAATATAAATTAAAACGAGGTCGTTTATGTTAAGCGTGGTGGAGTGAACACTACAAAGATTTATTGAAATACAGTGATGCAGGATAGCCGGTAGCATCGGTTCCTTGTTTTGCTGTACATGATCGTTACGCTTAATATTATGTGAAAGGACTTCGTCGTGGATGATGTGTAAACCATGATATCTTTGCGTGAGATTTCATGGTTTTTTATTTATCGCACGGGCTGAGTAAGGAAATTATTCGGCTAACGCCGAACTCAGCCCGGCGGACGAGCATGTCGATAACTCTCCATGCTCGATTATGACACGGGCCGCATAAGGAAACTTTCGGCTGACGCTCGCTTGATTTATTTTGAAAGGATAATAGAAATGAATATAGAAAAACAGATAGAATTTGACAAGGTAAAAGAAATATGGTCAGGGCTTACCCATACCGGACATGCGAAAGACGTGATAAGGGAAGCCGGAGTGATACTTGATGAAACACAGTTGAATAAAGCACTCCGCGATACCGGGGATGCCAGGGAGATGATCGAAAGACAGGGAACCCCGCCCTTGCAGGATGTGACAGAAATATGGGAGATACTTCATATCGCTGAACGGGGTGACTGCCTGACGCCTTTTCAGCTTGAAAAAGTAGAAAGGGTGCTGGCAGCAGTACGCAGGCTTAAAGTTTACTTAAGCTGCGGACGGGCGTATGAAAATTCCCTAGCATTTTATGATGAGAACCTGGATGAACTGGAAGACTTGCAGAGAGAAATCAGCAGCCAGATCAGGAATGAGTCCGTGGATGACAGGGCGTCGAAATTCCTGCATGATACTAGAAACGAGATCAGGCGGCTGGAAGATGCGATGAAGCAGAAAGCTGAGCAGGTAATCAGGAATAACAAAGTATGCATGGCGGATTCGTACTATACCACGCGTAACGGAAGGATCTGCGTGCCGGTAAAGAAGGAATATAAGCTTAAGGTAAGCGGAAGCGTGATAGACAGGTCATCCACAGGCAGTACGCTTTTTATTGAACCGGCCGGTGTGGCAGGCTTATATGAGGAACGGGAGCTTCAGCTGATCGCAGAATCAAACGAGGTCAGCAGGATACTGTATACACTGACTGCCATGGTTGCTGATGCGGCATCTTCCATGGAAGAAGATGTGAGGATGGTGGAAAAGCTGGACTTTATCTTTTCCAAAGGGAGGCTCAGTATAGAATTATGCTGCACCGCACCCATTATCAATACTGACAGGATCATCCGCTTAAGTGCGGCAAGACATCCGTTAATGGACAGGGAAGAAAATGTGCCTCTTGATTTATCACTTGGCGGATCAGAAAGGGGAATAGTGATCACGGGACCGAATACCGGAGGCAAGACAGTGGCCATAAAGACCATCATGCTGAACTGCTACATGGCACAGTGCGGCCTGCATGTGACCTGTGAAAAAGCAGAGATTGCCATGAACGACCACTATCTCTGTGACATAGGGGACGGTCAGAACCTGTCTGAAAACCTTTCCACATTTTCCGCACACATCAAAAATGTGATAGGCATACTGGAGCTTGTGACCAGGAACTCTTTTGTCATCATGGATGAGTTGGGATCGGGCACGGATCCTGCTGAGGGCATGGGAATCGCCACCGCCATTCTGGAGGAGCTAAGGAAAAGCGGTGCGAATTTCCTTGTAACTACCCATTATCCGGAAATCAAGGGATATGCGGACCGGACGGAGGGCATCAAAAATGCAAGGATGACATTTGACAAGGAGACTCTGAAGCCTACATACAAAATGGTGATCGGAGAGGCGGGAGAAAGCTGTGCCTTTTATATCGCAGACCGCCTGGGAATGCCTGAAAGTATGCTTAAAACCGCTGTGGAAGCTGCCTACGGAAAGAAGGCACTGGAGGATTATGAGTTTTCGCATAATGATGAGCTGAAGAAGACGGGGACAAAGAGGATAAAGGAATCGAAGAAAACACATGCTGACAGGTCACTTGTATCTAAATTCAGCATAGGTGACAGCGTGATGATAAGCCCAGAGCAGAAGATTGCAATAGTATGTGAGCCGGCAAATGAAAAGGGCGTGCTTAGGGTCCAGGTGGCAAAGCGGAAGATCTACATTAACCAGAAGCGTGTGAAGCTTCTGGTGAAGGCCGACAAGCTTTATCCCAAAGATTATGATTTTTCGATAATTTTTGATTCCGTGCAGAACCGGAAGATCCGACATGACATGGAACGGAAATTTACGGATGAAGTGATACGGGAAAACTGATGGGCAAATCTATTCGGAACAGCTATGGAAATGTTGTTATAACAATATAGAAAGACGAGGATTAAAATATGTTAGAAAATCTTATTATCAGAAAAGAGACAGAAAGTGATTATAAAAATACAGAGCTTATGGCGATGCGCAGCTTCTGGAATAAATACAAGCCGGGGGCTGACGAGCACTATCTGATACGAATCATCAGGGAATCGGAGGATTATATTCCTGAAATAAGCAGGGTGGCGGAGCATGACGGAAAAATCGTCGGTGCGGTTTACTACACAAGGGCCTGGCTTGTGGACGGCGATGAAAAACTTGAGATCGCTACCTTTGGCCCTCTGGCAGTGGAACCGACCCTTGAGGGCAATAATATCGGCGGCATACTCATGAAGGAAACCATAAGGCTGGCGAAGGAAGCGGGAATCGCAGCAATCGCACTGATGGGGGAACCCAATTATTATCCGAGGTTTGGATTTAAAAGGGGAGCAGAATTGGGCATAACGGACGCTGCAGGAAATACTTTTGACGCACTGATGTGCTTTCCGCTGAATGAAGATTCTTCTATGATCAAAGGGAAGCTTATGGAAAGCCTCGATTTTGAAAAGCTGGAAGATAAAGAACGACTGGAAGAAATCAGCAGGGAATTTCCTGTTTATCGCAAAGTAAAGGTACAGGAAGGCTTCATGCAGATCTTTGAACAGCACTTAGGTGTGGTTGAATCTGCCAGGGGTGATACATATAATGTGCGTTACTGGGAACTTACCATTCCGGCGAAGCTTTCGGAAGATATAAACGAAGTGCCGGTTAAAGGAAGTGATGTACAGTTTGTATGGAACCACAAGGGAGAGTCTGTTGTCACGAAGGTAATTAAAAATCTGCTGGAGTGATGAATGGATTGTTAATGAACATTTTGCCCACGTTGCCGTTCAGACAAATGCTATGCTGAAACTTTGACACAAAATTGATACAGTATCCAACAATAACAATAAAAGCTGTCCTGAGAAATTTCTGTGTTGACATGGAGAACTTTAGGTAATATAATTTCACATTGTGGCGACTTGTGGCTTGCTGTATCGAGATCAGCACTCAAGATATGCAGCCTGAATCGTCCGGATAGACAGAGCGTGTGCCCGGACATCACATGCGACGCTAATAACTGTATTTAATGAGTTGTTTTGGAGGTAAGATCAATGAAGACTTATTTAGCTAATTCTTCAACGGTAGAGAGAAAGTGGTATGTCGTTGATGCAACCGGCTGCACATTGGGTCGTCTTTCCAGCGAGATCGCAAAGGTTCTTCGCGGAAAGCATAAGCCCACCTATACACCGGGGGTTGATACCGGTGACTATGTAATAGTAGTAAACGCTGAGAAGATCAAGGTTACAGGTAAGAAGCTTGATGACAAGATCTACTACACACATTCCGATTATGTAGGCGGACTCAAGAGCCAGACTCTCAGAGAGAAGCTTGCAAAGAAACCCGAAGATGTTATCGAGCATGCTGTAAAGGGAATGCTTCCTAACGGACCTTTAGGTGATGCAATGGGCAAGAAGCTTTTTGTATATGCAGGTCCTGACCATAAGCATGCGGCACAGAAGCCTGAAGAGCTTAAGTTCTAATCGGAGGAAAATAAAATGGCAAAGAAATCAGTTCAGAAGTATTACGGAACAGGCAGAAGAAAGAGCTCTGTCGCAAGAGTATATCTTATGCCCGGCAGCGGAAATATAACCGTTAACAAGAGAAGCCTTGACGAGTATTTTGGTCTTGAGACACTTAAGGTTATCGTTAAGCAGCCTCTTGCAGCAATCGAAGCAGAAGGAAAGTTCGATGTAGTCGTTAACGTTAAGGGTGGCGGTTACACAGGACAGGCCGGAGCTATCCGCCACGGTATCGCAAGGGCACTTTGCGAGGAGGATGCAGAGAACAGACCTGTTCTCAAGAAGGCAGGCTTCCTTACCAGAGACCCTCGTATGAAGGAAAGAAAGAAGTACGGACTCAAGGCAGCTAGACGTGCTCCTCAGTTCAGCAAGAGATAATAATTGCTTACAAACCCCGAAAACACACTGGTTTCCGGGGTTTTTCTTTTGAAAAAATCTGTTTGGTTTTTTGACCTGTTTTGTCTCGATTTATAGGGGTTAAATTCCCCTTATGGGTTAAAAAATGGGCTAAACTCCCTGCATTGAAAAAACGTCTGAGGGCGCTTCTTTGCCTTCCGCGTTAAACCCGTGCAGTTCACTTGTCTGGATCGATCCAAATGCACACCGTGCAAAGGAGGATTCAGCTGTCTAAACAATCAGAAACGATCACATTTATTCCAATTGAAAAGCTTATCCCATTCAGAGATCATCCGTTTCAGATACGTGATGATGAACAAATGAAGATGATAACGGAAAGCATCCGCTCTGTGGGCGTGCTGGTTCCCG
>JAILDD010000266.1 GCA_024689605.1 Lachnospiraceae bacterium | reverse complement strand
TGAAACCTGTTTCGCCGGTCTTAAGGGCTTTGTGGGAGGCCTGTTAAACAAAGTACCCGTAATACGGCTCCGTGGTCAAGCGGTTAAGACATCGCCCTTTCACGGCGGTAACACGGGTTCGATTCCCGTCGGAGTCATTTTTTAGATAAATAACAGTTGAAATTTTCAACTTTGTTTATTATCATATTGTTTGTGAGAATTTGTACAGCGGTTCTTACTGATTTATAAAAAGGCATATACTTGGTGCCATAGCCAAGCGGTAAGGCGTGGGACTGCAACTCCCTGATCGGCGGTTCAAATCCGTCTGGCACCTCGATAAACCCTAAGCGTAACGCGTAGGGTTTTTTAATGCTTTCCATATATCTATGAATTTTGAGTGTAAAGAAATTTGGATAATTAAATGAAACAATGAGTTTATAATTTTATTCGCGGGAAAACAATTGTCCACGCCGTCTTTTCAGGGCTTCGAGAAGAATGAGTCCCAGTATTCCGCAGGAGATTATTTCGCCTATTCCGACAGTCAGCATGAAATAAGGGATGCTTCCTTCAAATTCGTATACGTATGCAAGTACGAACGGAATTATCAGCGTATTTGAAATAATCGGAGGCAAAGGGGCCAGAAAATTTATTATCTTGTTGTTCTGTAAAGATGCCTGTGACTTTCCGCAAAGGAAATACGTTCCGACAGCACCCAGGAGTGTAGCTATGCTTCCGAAAATCACATCGAATGGGAGGGCACCGGTCAGTATGTTTGCCAGTATACAGCCGATGAAGAGACCGGGGATTGCAGCAGGCGTAAAGAAGGGAAGTATTGTCAGTGCCTCTGAGAAGCGCACCTGTATGGCATAGTTTGCCAGGCCTATAGCATTGGCAATCAGTGTTAAAACCACATATATTGCAGCAATGGCAGCTGCGTGAGTAATAAATGTTATTTTTTTTCTCATGATCGTCACAAGCCCCTTGTTTTTAAGGCATCATCAGTATAGCAGATTTATTTGCGATTATCAGACTTTATTGGTTATAATATTAATTAGCAATTCGAAGAACTGTTGTCTCATGCAGCAGAAAAAGGGAGGTTACAGTATGGTTGATTACACGGAAGGATCGGGAAAACAGTATCATACAGGCGTAGGTCCGGATGACATCGGAAAGTATGTGATAATGCCGGGAGATCCCAAACGTTGTGCAAAGATTGCAGAGTTTTTTGATGATGCAAAGCTGGTTGCTGATGTGAGAGAGTATGTGACTTACACAGGCACCCTCACAGTGGATACAGCCGATGGTGGGAAGCATACAGAAAAGGTGAGTGTGACTTCTACCGGTATTGGAGGTCCTTCTGCTGCAATTGCCATAGATGAGCTTGCAAAATGCGGAGCTCACACTTTTGTAAGAGTGGGGACCTGTGGCGGTATGCAGGAGGAAGTATGCGGCGGGGATATCGTCATTGCAACAGGTGCTGTAAGAAATGAAGGAACAAGCCGCGAGTTTGCACCGATAGAATATCCTGCGGTTCCGGATGTAAATGTTCTGAATGCACTCATTAATGCAGCAAAAAAGAACGGTACAAGATATCATGCCGGGGTGGTTCAGTGCAAGGATTCTTTTTTCGGACAGCATGAGCCGGAAATAATGCCGGTAAGCTATGAGCTGGAGAATAAATGGGAAGCGTGGCTTAGGATGGGGTGTCTTGCCTCTGAGATGGAATCAGCGGCACTTTTTATAGTCGGTGGATTCTTAAGGGTAAGAGTCGGTTCTTGTTTTTTGGTGGTTGCTAACCAGGAACGTGCCAAGAAAGGGCTTCCCAATAAGCAGGCCCACAATACAGAGGAAGCAATTATCACTGCTGTTGATGCGCTGAAGATACTGATCGCAGATGATATAAATTGATGACATTTATATATTGAAGCTTTATTGAATAGGCTTTAACGGTAGTGTCATATTTTGCCAAACAGGCAGAATAAGGCTGTTTATTCTGCTGTACGGTGGCTTTTGTTTTGGAAAAGATACAGTATAATTACTATAGCAGTTAAAAGTGTCTGGCTGTGGGCCTGCTTGATTGCGGTCCGATGGCAGATCGTGATCATACTGTTTGTCGTAGCGTTGGTTTATGCAGGGAGGGTGATATGGATAAGAAAAAGATAATTATCGGGGTTGCAATAGCAGCTGTGGTGGCATTTCTTGCTCTTGTTGTGGTCGGTGGAATAGGCGGTATATATTATTTAGGTGTTGTCAAGCCTTTCAATGACTCAAAGACTGCAATTAACGCAGGGGATGTAGAAACTGTTGTCGACCTTTACGACAATCTTAAGCGTGATGCTGATAGGCAATATGTCAAAAATGAAATGCTGAAGTATTTCGAGAATTCCGTGCTTGATTTTAAATATGAAAGAATTTCATATGAGGATGTGGAATCAAGATACCGCAAGCTTTCAAAGGAAATACTGCACGATAATGAAAAAGCAGAAGCACTCATGGAGCAGGCAGATAAGCTCAATGACTCGAAAAAGAATTTCCAGAAAGCCAAAGAGTATGCTGAGCAGGAGGATTACCTGGCTGCTATAGAGTATTACGAAAAGGTTTGGGAAGAAGACTCAAATTATGATGCGGCCCAGAAAGCAATAGATGAATGCAACGAACTTCAGAAAGAAGTTATGGCAGCAAAGGCGGCGGAGGATATAACCGGAGACTGGATAGCATATCTGGATCTTAGTGATTATTTAGAAGGTTATGTCGGTATTGATCATGATATTGAGTTTGACCTGGGAATGCTTTTTACCTTTGACAGTAATGGAAAATGTACGATTGGTATAGATAGAGACAGCGTTATTGAAGCTTGTGTTGCTAATGAAGATGTTTTCGGTGTAATGTTCTATGAGATAATGGAACAAAACGGATACGACAAGACTTATGTTGATGTGATGATGGCAATGTCGGGGTATGATTCAGCTGCGGAACTGTGTGGTGAATTCCTGTATGAAAATATGACGGACGGATTTAACAGGGCTGGATGCATACTCGATTACAGCGTTGAAGGAACAGAAATCCGGATATCAAGCAATGGATCAGGTATTACAGGGGATTTCGTATATGATCAGACTGTCGGAGATTATGTGATATCCTTTGATGAGAAGGGGAATGGAAAGATTTTTGCGGCATTTGAAGAGTTCAATGTGGAGCCACCATGGATTTTCTATAGAAAATGATTTGTAACTATTCAGTACAGTTATGATATTTCAAGGTCCCGCCTTTTCTGGCGGGACTTTTTGATTCTTGACTTTTAAACACTGTTAATCTAAAATGCTACATAGAATTAGGGTCATTGTGCCCTGTTGTTGTGGTGGGATTAGTAATTACAGTTTATCTGTAGGAAAGAGAAAAAAATGGCTGATTCAGGTAAGAAGAGTAAGGGCGGCAATGGGATTATGAAGAGAAATGCAAAGGCATTTCTGAAAACTGCACCCAAAGAAGAGATAAAGGTCGTCGAGGAGAAAAAAGAAGAATTACCTATAAAGAAAGAAAAAAAGAAATCTGATATAGAGGCGATCAAGCCTATCGAAAGCAGCAGGGAAGTGATGCATAAGCTTTTGAGAGAGAAGCTTGTAAAGAAATCTGCTGAAAAGAAGGCACCGGAGAAAGCTGAACCTAAGAAGACAGTAAAGGCAGCAGCAAAGGCTGACCCCAAGAAGACGGTAAAGGCAGCAGCAAAGGCTGACCCCAAGAAGATGGTAAAGGCAGCAGCAAAGGCCGAGCCCAAGAAGACGGTAAAGGCAGCAGCAAAGGCTGACCCCAAGAAGACGGTAAAGGCAGCAGCAAAGGCTGACCCCAAGAAGACGGTAAAGGCAGCAGCAAAGGCCGAGCCTAAGAAGGCAGTAAAGGCAGCAGCAAAGACTGCGCCTAAGAAGGCAGTAAAGACAGCAACAAAAGCCGAACCCAAGAAGACAGTAAAGGCAGCAGCAAAGACTGAACCCAAGAAGGCGGTAAAGGCAGCAGCAAAGACTGCACCTAAGAAGACAGTAAAGGCAGCAGCAAAGGCCGAGCCTAAGAAGGCAGTAAAGGCAGCAGCAAAGGCCGAGCCTAAGAAGGCAATAAAGGCAGCAGCAAAGGCCGAGCCTAAGAAGGCAGTAAAGGCAGCAGCAAAGACTGCGCCTAAGAAGGCAGTAAAGACAGCAACAAAAGCCGAACCCAAGAAGACAGTAAAGGCAGTAGCAAAGACTGCACCTAAGAAGACAGTAAAGGTAGCAGCAAAGGCTGCACCCAAGAAGGCGGTAAAAGCGGCGACAAAGGCTGAACCTAAGAAAGCAGTAAAGCCCGCAGCAAAAAAGACGTCTGCTGAAACAAAGCAGAAAGTTTTTGTTCAATTTGGCGGTAAAAGCGAGGAACAGTCAAAGCTTGTGGCTAAGGCTGTGAAGATATGGACAAAAGACATGAAGAAAAAGGAAGCTGATCTAAGCAGCCTGGATCTCTATGTCAAGCCTGAAGAGGGAACTGTCTACATCGTATTTAATAAGAAAGAAAGAAGTCAGTTCAGTTTCTGACAGAAGACCAATGAGAATACTGACCATATCTGGTCAGACAATGGAGTGATCAAAAGGTATCGGATATGACCGGTGCCTTTTTACTTATCGCAATTTTTCTATTGACATTCCTTTATGCAAGTGTTATTTTATGTATGTGGATGTTAGCACTCTAAATAAACGAGTGCTAACAAAAGAGGAAAGGAAGGCTGCAGATGGCTAAGCAGAAAAAGGATAATCCGGAAGTTCGGGCAGACGGCCTGGATGAAAGAAAACTTAAGATACTGCACGCTGTTATCAGGAATTATCTTGAGACCGGTGAACCCGTAGGCAGCAGGACTATTTCAAAATATACTGACTTGAATCTGAGCTCAGCCACCATCCGGAATGAAATGTCAGATCTGGAAGAGCTGGGGTACATTGTACAGCCTCATACTTCAGCAGGACGTATTCCTACAGATAAGGCATACAGGCTTTATGTAGATACTATGATGGAGGAAAAGGACCGTGAGATCAACAGTCTCAAAGGTATGCTTGTCGAAGCTGAAGAGAAGATGGATATGATGCTTAAGAATGTCGCAAAGGTGCTTGCTGTTAATACTAACTATGCGACTGTTGTTACGGCACCTGCCATACATAGAAATAAGCTTAAGTTTATACAGATTTCAAGAGTGGACGACAGCCAGATACTTGCAACCATAGTTGTGGAAGGCAATATGATCCGCAACAATATGATAAATGTTGACGAGCCTCTGACGGATGAGACCATGCTTAAGCTTAACATCCTGCTTAATACCCACCTGACCGGCATGAGCCTGGATGAGATCAATCTCGGTATGATAACACATCTCAAGGAACAGGCCGGAATCGATTCCAAGGTTGTGGGCGAGATATTGGATGCAGTGGCACAGGCTATCCGCGGTGAGGAAGACCTGGAGGTTTATACAAGCGGAGCAAACAATATATTAAAGTATCCTGAGCTTGCAGATAATCAGAGAGCCGGCGATCTTATAAATACCTTTGAAGAAAAGCAGGCACTTGCACGTATCGCAGCAGATTCCCTTGATGGAAACGAGGGCACCGGCATACAGATATATATAGGAGAAGAGTCGCCTATAGAAGCCATGAAGGACTGCAGTGTAGTGACTGCCACCTATGAACTGGGCGAGGGAATGCGTGGAAGTATTGCGATAGTCGGACCTAAGCGTATGGATTATGAAAAGGTTGTCGGAACTCTTAAGACCATGAAGGTGGAACTTGAGGATATGTATAAGAAGAAAACGACAAAGAAATCAAAAAAAACGGATCAGTAATTCTTCCGAACAGCGTATTAGGAGGATGATGATATGAAGAAAGATGGAAAGGAAGTAAACAAAATGCCTGCTGAGAAGGAAAAAGATAAGGCAAAGAACAGGGAAGAGAAAAAGAAAGTCAGTGAAGATAAAGCTGAAGAAGTAACCGAAGAGGCTGCTGATGAAGCTGCTGCGGAAGAAGTGGAAAGCACTGAGGCGGTTAAAGAAGAAGCAGCGCAGGAAGCTGAGGCAGCTGAAGAAAAGTCTGACAGCAAAGATAAGGACGACGCACCCAGAAAAGAAAAGAAGGGTCTGTTCGGTAAGGTTAAGGATAACGAAAAGGAAAAACTTAAAGAACAGGTAAGCGAACTAAATGACAGACTGCTGAGGCAGATGGCAGAGTTCGAAAATTTCCGGAAGAGAAGCGACAAGGAAAAGGATTCCATGTATGAGAACGGTGCCAAGAGCGTTATCGAAAAGCTTCTTCCAATAGTCGATAATTTCGAAAGAGGAATGGGCACCCTTACCGAAGAAGATAAGGAAACTGCTTTTGCCAAGGGGATGGAGATGATATACAAGCAGCTTATGGATGAGCTGGACAAGATGGATGTTAAGCCCATAGATGCAGCAGGAAAGGAATTTGATCCGAACCTTCACAACGCAGTAATGCATGTGGATGATGAATCATTAGGAGAGAACGTGGTAGTCGAGGAGCTTCAGAAAGGCTATACGTACAGAGGTAACGTGGTAAGGCACAGCATGGTAAAGGTTGCTAACTAGCCGCAGAAGTTTGCGACAGCGGCAGATGCAATATAAAAAAGTAAATCGAAAACGATCATAAACGATAAAACAGGAGGAAAAGATCATGGGAAAGATCATAGGTATCGACCTTGGAACAACAAATTCATGTGTGGCTGTTATGGAAGGCGGACAGCCTACAGTCATAGCAAATACTGAGGGTGCACGTACTACACCTTCCGTAGTAGCATTTACAAAGAATGGAGAGAGGCTTGTGGGGGAGCCTGCAAAGCGTCAGGCTGTTACCAACGCTGACAAGACCATCGCATCCATCAAGCGTGATATGGGTACAGATAGAGGCCGTACAATTGATGACAAGAAGTACAGCCCTCAGCAGATTTCTGCAATGATCCTTCAGAAGCTTAAGGCAGATGCTGAAGCACATCTGGGTGAGAAAGTTACAGAGGCAGTTATTACCGTTCCTGCATACTTCAATGATGCACAGCGTCAGGCTACAAAGGATGCCGGCAAGATCGCAGGTCTGGAAGTAAAGCGTATCATCAACGAGCCTACGGCAGCAGCTCTTGCATATGGTCTTGATAATGAAAAAGAGCAGAAGATCATGGTTTACGACCTGGGCGGCGGTACCTTCGATGTTTCTATCATTGATATCGGTGACGGCGTAATCGAAGTTCTTTCAACCAACGGTGATACACATCTCGGTGGTGATGATTTTGACCAGAAGATCATTGACTGGATGCTTTCCGAATTTAAGGCAGCTGAAGGTGTAGATCTGTCAGGCGACAAGATGGCTATGCAGCGTCTGAAGGAAGCAGCAGAGAAGGCTAAGAAGGAGCTTTCAGCTTCATCTACCACAAACATAAACCTTCCTTTCATAACAGCTACAGCTGAGGGACCTAAGCACCTTGACCTTACACTTTCAAAGGCTAAGTTCGAGGAACTGGTTCACGATCTTATCGAGAGAACAGCTATCCCCGTACAGAATGCACTTAAGGATGCAGGCCTTACCAACAGCGATATAGGAAAGGTACTTCTGGTAGGCGGATCCACAAGAGTTCCTGCAGTACAGGAGAAGGTTAAGCAGCTTACAGGACATGAGCCTAACAAGTCACTTAATCCTGATGAGTGTGTTGCTATCGGTGCAGCAGTACAGGGCGGCAAACTTGCCGGTGATGCAGGTGCGGGCGACATCCTTCTGCTGGATGTAACACCCCTTTCACTTTCCATCGAGACAATGGGCGGTATAGCTACAAAGCTTATCGAGAGAAATACTACTATCCCTACCAAGAAGAGCCAGGTATTCTCAACTGCAGCAGATAACCAGACAGCGGTTGATATTAATGTCCTTCAGGGTGAGAGACAGTTTGCAAAGGATAACAAGTCACTCGGTCAGTTCCGTCTGGATGGTATTCCTCCTGCAAGAAGAGGCGTTCCCCAGATCGAGGTTACATTCGATATCGATGCAAATGGTATCGTAAATGTTTCTGCTAAGGATAAGGGAACAGGCAAGGAGCAGCACATCACTATCACAGCCGGCTCAAGCATGTCTGATGACGAGATCGAGAGAGCAGTAAAGGAAGCTCAGGAGTATGAGGCTCAGGATAAGAAGCGTAAAGAGGCAGTTGATACAAGAAATGAAGCTGACTCCATGGTATTCCAGGTAGAGAAGGCTCTTAACGAAGTGGGTGATAAGGTTGATGCTTCAGAGAAAGCAAACGTTCAGGCTGATGTGGATGCACTTAAGAAGCTTCTTGAGGATACAAAGGATCAGGAACTTTCAGAGGATCAGGTATCACAGATCAAGGCTGCCCAGGAAAAGATGATGGCTTCATCCCAGAATGTATTCTCCAAGATGTATGAAGGCATGCAGGGCGGTGCAGCAGGTGCGGGTCCTGATATGAGCGGTGCAGCCGGCAGCACAACAGGAAGCGACAGCTCTGACAGCGGCAATGGCTCCGATGATATAATCGACGGAGATTTTAAGGAGATTTAATCCGTAACAGAGAGAATCGGTAGGTTCTTACTATTACAAAGAAGATACGGGGCGGGGGATCATGAGAATTTGCTCGAATGGTCTTCCCCCGTGTCTTGCGTTAAAGAATATATACTAAAATATACACGCTATGGTTTATGTTAGTATAGGAAAAGAGTTGAGAAAAAATGGCAGACAAACGCGATTACTATGAGGTGCTTGGTGTTGATAAAAACGCTGATGCCGACACACTGAAAAAAGCATACAGACAGCTTGCTAAGAAGTACCATCCGGATGTAAATCCCGGGGATGCAGAAGCTGAAAAGAAATTCAAGGAGGCATCTGAGGCCTATGCGGTTCTTTCAGATCCGGATAAGCGTGCCAAGTATGACCAGTTTGGCCATGCAGCATTTGACGGAGGTGCCGGTGGATATGGTCCCGAAATGGATTTCTCCAGCATGGATTTCAGTGATATATTCGGAGATATATTCGGAGATCTTTTCGGCGGCGGTGGCAGGAGAGGCAGCAGCAGGAACGGCCCCAGAAAGGGTGCCAACATACGCACCACTGCAAGAATGACTTTTGAGGAAGCGGTTTTTGGATGCAAGAAGCAGATAGAGCTTACTGTAAAGGAAAACTGCAAGACCTGCGGCGGTTCCGGTGCAAAGCCCGGCACATCAAAGGAAACCTGCCAGAAGTGCGGCGGAAAGGGCCAGGTAGTATTCAGGACACAGTCATTTTTCGGCGTGGTCCAGAATGTACAGACCTGTCCGGACTGCGGCGGTTCAGGCCAGATAATAAAAGAAAAGTGTGCTGACTGCCATGGTACCGGATATGTTCCTATGAAGAAGCGCTTTGAGGTAGAATTCCCTGCCGGTGTTGATAACGGACAGTGCAAGAGGATGGCCGGGATAGGTGAGCCCGGTGTAAACGGCGGCCCTCGCGGTGATGCTCTCGTGGAAGCAGTGGTTTCACCCCATCCTATTTTCCAGAGACAGGACATGAACATTTTCTCGAATGTGCCTATGTCCTATGCGGTAGCTGCACTGGGTGGCGAGATAATCATAGATACGGTTGACGGCCCTGTGACATATGATGTAAAGGCAGGAACAGTGACTGATACCCAGATCAGGCTTCGCGGAAAAGGTGTGCCGAGTCTCAGGGATTCAAAGACAAGAGGTGATCATTATGTTACACTTGTTGTACAGACACCTACAAAGCTGTCTTCCAAGGCTAAGGAGCTTCTGAGGGAGTTTGACAAGGAAACCGGCGACAGCCTGACAGCGGCAGAGCGTTTCAGAGCAGAGCGGGCACAGGGCGGAAATCCCGAGGCAGCGAAGAAGACCAAAAAGAAGAAAGGATTCTTTTCGTAAGGCCATAAGT
Source organism: Lachnospiraceae bacterium (assembly GCA_024689605.1). The sequence continues at coordinate 664 of JAILDD010000266.1, read as the reverse complement.
AGTATAAAATAACTGTCAGGAGTAAAAATCGGCAAGTGCCGTAGAACAGAACACAGGGGGCGTGCATGGGTAATCCTTTTGAAGATGCGTTAAAGAATGAGTATACCGTAAAAAAGGCTTCAAAAAAGGCTGGACCGGAGAAGGATATAATTAAGCTGCTTGAAAATGAGGATGCGGTCGATCCGGATGCAGTATATACCGGTGAACAGCTTAAGGAGATTGCGGCAGACAGTGCCGAAGAAATAATGGATCTTAAGAACAGGCTTGAGTCACTGCGGTATGATCTGGATATGATAAGCCGTGAGCTTAATGGGAAAAAGGATGAGCTTAAGGGTATATACAATGATATGACCTACGGTCAGCAGCATGACCTGATCGGTCCCGGTGAAAAGATACACCATCAGATGCAGCAGGTAAGCGATGCGGCTGAATGTCTGAGCGGAATGGCGGAACGTGTGTCGGAGGCTATATCGGCTCTGGAATAAAAGAATATGACGGTTAAATAAAACCTTTGCCTTTTTCAAGGCAGAGGTTTTTGTTAGTTTCTGTGAATTTGCAAATACCAGAAGAGAGGTACAGATGAAAAATAATATCAGCCTGCTATATCCGGAAAACTATGACGCGGACAGACGGAAAGCATCACAGATGCACGGCATGGACTTTG
>JAILDD010000265.1 GCA_024689605.1 Lachnospiraceae bacterium | reverse complement strand
GGTATCCGTGGAGGGCGAGGTAAGGAAAGATACCGTAAGAAAAACCTCCGCCCGGGCAATGGTAATCTTAAAAAAGCTGGGTATCGGAACAGTCATGCTCACCGGGGATAAAAAGGAGAAAGCGCTTGTCATAGCAAAGGAAGCCGGAGTTTCGGATGTAAGATATGAATTAAAGCCTGAGGATAAGGCCGGCAGTGTGAAAGAATTTCAGGAAAAAGGCAAAAAGGTTCTTGCAGTCGGCGACGGCATAAACGATGCACCGGCGCTTGCGGCCGCTGAGGTCGGGATGGCAATGGGTGCCGGCAAGGATATTGCAATAGAATGTGCGGATGTGGTGCTTATGCACAGCGACCTGCTGGATGTGGTCAGGGCCATAAGGCTAAGCAAGGGGACTCTGAGAAATATTAAAGAAAATCTTTTCTGGGCGTTCTTCTATAATGTAGTCATGATCCCTGTGGCTGCCGGGGCGGCGTATCCCCTGCTCGGACTGAAATTCAGCCCAATGATGGGTGCGGCATGCATGAGCCTCAGCAGCATATGCGTATGTCTGAATGCGGTAAGGCTTATGGGCATCAGGCTTGATAAGGATATTGCGGCAGGGGGTAGTACTGACGATTTGTCACAGGCTGGCAAAAAAACAGACAGTTTGGTATCATCATCTGATGATACAGTCTGCAGTTTGGATTTTTCATTGAAAGATCATGAAGAGTTTGAAAATTGTAATATAACGAAAGGAGAAAATAAAATGATCAAATTCGGAGTAGACGGAATGATGTGTGCACACTGCAAAGCCCGGGTTGAGGATGCCCTCAAGGCCCTCGACGGAGTAACAAACGCAACAGCAGACCTTGAAGCAAAATGCGTTACCATAGAAGCAGATGACGCCGTAACAGAGGAAATGTGCAAAGAAGCCGTGACAGCCGCCGGCTACAAGGTGGTATAACAAGCATCATTTATCCAGATCAATAAGCATACACAAAAGCGCCAGCAGAGTCTCCGCCCCCAGGGGGGCTCTTTCCGCTGGCATTTTTTTATTGAAAGTACTTTCCACTCACAGAACTGGATGGAACGACACTCGCAATTGCCTCGGTTCCGGGGCATATGCGAGTCGTCGTTCCCTTCCAATGACTATATGTGGGAAGTTTTTATAAAAAAACCCTAAATTTATCTTGACATTCAAAATAAATTGTATTATTCTCACATCGTGATAAAAACTTTGAAATTCAAAATACTTGAAAATCAAACAAAGGAGAAAAGAAAATGGAAAAATTAATCGCTATCATCGAAGAGAAGTTAAATGTTGAAGGCAAGGAGATCACTGCTGAGAGCAGATTCAAGGAGGATCTTGAGGCAGATTCACTCGATCTTTTCGAGCTTGTAATGGCACTTGAAGAGGAGTACGGAGTAGAGATCCCTTCAGAGCAGCTTGAGAACTTCACAACTGTAGGTTCCGTTGCTGACTATCTCAAAGAGAAGAACATTGAGCTTTAAAAAATAGCCTGCAGAATAAGAAAGGAACTGTGAAATGCTTACCACAGTTCCTTTTAAAAATCAGGGCTGTCCCTGATCTCATTTCTTTCAACTGAACGTTGATGCCGAAAGCGGCAGAAAGAGGAAAAATGAAGAACAGAATAACTGATTTACTGAAAACAGAATATCCCATCATACAGGGGGGCATGGCATGGGTAGCTGAGCATAATCTTGCTGCAGCAGTATCAAATGCCGGCGGACTTGGAATCATCGGAGCAGCTTCAGCACCCGCAGAAGTTGTCCGTGAAGAGATAAAGAAGTGCAAGGAGCTGACAGACAAGCCTTTCGGCGTAAATGTCATGCTTCTTAATCCAAATGCTGATGACGTAGCAAAGATAATCATAGAGGAAGGCGTGAAGGTAGTTACCACGGGCGCGGGCAATCCCGGAAAGTTCATGGATGCCTGGAAAGAGGCCGGAGTGGTAGTTATTCCCGTAGTGGCAAGCACTGCAATGGCTATCATGATGGAGCGTGCCGGTGCTGATGCGGTAGTTGCAGAAGGCATGGAAAGCGGCGGACATATCGGTGTGACCACTTCTTTTGCTCTTATTCCCCAGGTAGTGGATGCGGTAAGCATTCCTGTGATCGCAGCGGGCGGAATTGCTGACGGACGAGGCATGGCTGCCGCATTCATGCTGGGAGCTGAGGGCATACAGATGGGAACCAGGTTTGTGGCTGCAAAGGAATCCATCGTACATGCAGCATATAAGGAAAAGATCGTAAAGGCAAAGGATATCGATTCCGTGGTTACCGGAACTACAACCGGACATCCCGTAAGATGCCTCAAGAACCGTATGACCAAGGAATATGTGAAGCTTGAGCGTGAGGGCGCGGACTTTATGGAACTTGAAAAGCTGACACTGGGGTCACTCAGGAAGGCAGTAATAGACGGCGATGTGATAAACGGCACTCTTATGGCAGGACAGATCGCAGGACTCATAAAGAGTGAGGAAAGCTGTGCGGACATTATTTCATCCATCTCGGATGAAGCAGAGAAGCTTATGAAGCTTGAATAACCGGAGGAAACATGGGAAAGACAGCATTTATCTTCCCAGGCCAGGGGGCACAGTTCCCCGGTATGGGAAAAGACTTTTTTGAAAAATTCGAAGAATCCCGGGAGATCTTTAAAAAATCTTCCGAGGCAACGGGACTGGACCTTGAGGCACTCTGCTTCAATGAAAATGATCAGCTGAATCAGACAGAGTATACTCAGATTGCCATGATCACGGCAGAGCTTGCCATGTGGAAGGCAGTAACCGCAAATGGCGTAAAGGCAGACGTGTGTGCAGGCTTAAGCCTTGGTGAGTATGCGGCCCTTGCAGCATCCGGCGTGATGGAACCTGAGGAAATATTCCCCGTAGTGCGTAAGCGCGGCATATTCATGCAGAACGCTTATCCCAACGGCGGAGGAATGACAGCAGTGCTGGGACTTTCTCCGGAGCAGGCAGATGCGGCATGCAAAAAGACAGCTGAAGAGACGGGCAAGCCCGTATCTGTTGCAAATTACAACTGCCCCGGACAGATAGTTATCACCGGTGCAAAGGAAGCTGTGGACAAGGCTGCTGAGGAATGCCAGGCAGCCGGTGCAAAGAGATGCGTTCCTTTGAATGTAAGCGGTCCCTTCCATTCAGAACTTCTGAAGGAAGCTTCAGAGCTTCTGGCAAAGGAGCTGGAGCAGGTGACAATTGCGGATCCTCAGATTCCCTACCTTACAAATGTGACAGCGGAGCCTGTTACAAAGGCAGATGGAATAAAGGAGCTTCTTGCAGCTCAGATCTGCTCACCGGTAAGGTGGCAGCAGAGCGTTGAAAAAATGATTGCTGACGGCGTGGACTGCTTCATAGAGATAGGCCCCGGCAAGACATTAGCAGGATTTATGAAGCGTATTAATAAAGAAGCAAAGGTCTTCAATGTGGGAACTGTTGAAGAATTAGAGTTACTGTTAAGTACAGCCCGAAGCACTGGCTGCCGTAACTGACAGCCCCATTTGGGGATGTCAGTTACGAGCTGGATAAATTAATGGAGGAAATCGGATGTTAAGCGGAAAGACAGCATTAGTCACAGGCGCCGGCAGAGGCATAGGGAAAGCCATTGCCAAGAAACTTGCTTCCCTTGGTGCTACAGTGGTAGTTAACTACAGCGGATCCAAAGAAAAAGCAGAGGAGACCGTGGCAGAAATAGTTGAGGCCGGTGGAAGCGCAGAAGCAATGCAGTGTGATGTTTCTGATTTTAAGGCCTGCGAGGAGCTTGCAAAGGCAGTAGTTGCAAAGTATGGAAAGCTGGATATCCTGGTAAATAATGCAGGAGTCACCAGAGACGGACTTCTCATGGGCATGTCGGAAGATGACTATGACAAGGTGCTTGATACGAACCTTAAGGGTGCTTTCAATATGACAAGACATTTTTCAAGAGTGTTCTTAAAGCAGAGGTCAGGCAGGATCATAAACATCTCTTCCGTAAGCGGAGTCATGGGAAATGCCGGCCAGGCCAATTACAGTGCATCTAAGGCAGGTCTTATCGGATTGACCAAGAGTGTGGCCAGGGAGCTTGCAGGCAGGGGCGTATGCGTCAATGCCGTAGCACCGGGATTCATTGAGACAGACATGACCAATGCGCTTAAGGAAGATGCTAAGACTAAACTTATAGAAAACATTCCCCTGGGAAGGATAGGAAAGCCTGATGACATCGCAGAAGCGGTGGCTTTCCTAGCAGGAGATGCATCCGCGTACATTACGGGACAGGTTTTGTGCGTAGATGGAGGAATGGCTATATAAATGGGAGGAGATATGATGAACAGGCGAGTAGTTGTGACAGGACTTGGTGCGGTGACACCCATAGGCAATGATGTGGAGAGCTTCTGGAATGCTGTAAAAGAAGGCAAGACAGGCTTTGGCCCCATCACTGCTTTTGACACTACGGATTACAAGGCAAAACTTGCAGCTGAGGTAAAGGATTATGATCCGACTCTCAGCATGGATAAAAAAGCGTCAAAGCGTATGGAGCGTTTTTCACAGTTTGTAGTGACTGCGGCAGGTGAGGCTCTTAAAGATTCAGGCCTTGATATGGAGAAAGAGGATCCTTTCCGCGTGGGCTGTGCCATAAGCAGCGGCGTAGGAAGCCTGCAGACCGTGGAGAGGGAGCACCAGAGGATCATAGACAGAGGACCAAGTAAGGTAGGACCGCTTATGGTTCCCCTTATGATTTCAAATATGGCAGCAGGCAATGTCAGCATTGCATACGGCCTTAAGGGAAAGAACATAGATGTAGTGACCGCCTGTGCATCAGGTACACATTCAATCGGCGAGGCAATGAGGACAATCCAGTACGGAGATGCTGATGTCATGCTTGCCGGTGGAACAGAATCTGCCATCTGCCCTGTGGGCGTGGCCGGATTTACGGCACTTACGGCACTCAGCACTTCTGATGATCCTGAGAGCTGCTCACTTCCTTTTGATAAGAGAAGAAGCGGTTTTGTAATGGGCGAGGGTGCAGGTATTGTAGTCCTTGAAGAATATGAGCATGCTAAGAACCGTGGTGCAAAGATCCTTGCTGAGTTAGTGGGATACGGTGCAACGGCGGATGCTTATCACATCACTTCACCTGCAGAAGACGGTTCAGGTGCGGCAACGGCTATGAAATTTGCTATGGCTGATGCAGGCATAAAGCCTGAGGCTGTGGACTATATCAATGCGCACGGAACAGCAACACACCTTAATGACCTGTTTGAAACTAGAGCGCTTAAGCTTGCATTCGGTGAGCATGCATATAAGTTAAAGATCAATTCGACCAAGTCAATGATCGGCCATCTCTTGGGTGCAGCTGGTGCAGTGGAATTTGTTGTTACCGTAAAGGAGCTTCAGGAAGGCTTCGTGCATAGGACAGTCGGTTATAAAGAAAAGGATGAAGAACTTGATCTGGACTACTGTGCTGAAGAATACAGGGGCGATATTAAATATGCCCTGTCGGATTCCCTAGGATTCGGCGGCCACAATGCTGCACTTGTAGTAAAAAAGTTTTCGGAATAAATATTTGCCGGATTGATGCCGGCATACAGAGAGGAGCGGACAATGTCTGTTTACAGTACTAAAGAGATTATGGATATAATCCCTCACAGAACACCGTTTTTACTGATCGATACCATAGAGGAGCTGGAGCCCGGAGTAAGGGTAGTGGGCAAAAAATGTGTAAGCTTCAACGAGCCTTACTTTGCGGGACATTTTCCGGGAAATCCGGTAATGCCGGGAGTACTTATTATAGAAGCAATGGCACAGACCGGAGCAGTGGCTCTTCTGGGACTTCCCCAGTGGAAGGGAAAGACTGCTTACTTTGTTGGCATTGACAAGGCGAAGTTTAGCAGGAAGGTGGTTCCCGGGGATGTGCTTATGTTTGAGGTAAACATCATAAAGCAGAAAGGCCCCTTCGGGATCGCAGAGGCTGTTGCAAGAGTAGACGGTGAGACTGCCGCAAAGGCAGAGCTTACATTCGCAGTAGGCGACTGATGAGGTGTGACAGATGAATGTGATAATGGGTTTGCAGAAATTCTGGGAAGAACGGAAGTTCTTAAAAAAGGAAGAAGTGCCTGCTGAATCAGGTCTTATAAAATGCCCTAAATGCGGCAAGATGGTGGATAAGGCGATAGTCGCAAAGCGCAGGTATATCTGCTACGAATGCGAAGGGTATTTCCGTGTAAAAACCGGCAACCGTCTTAGGATGGTAACCGATCCGGGAACATTTGAGGAATGGTTTACGGATATGGAGGTATCCAATCCCCTGGATTACAAGGGATATGAGGATAAGCTTGCGGAAGCAAGGGAAAAGACCGGCCTCAAGGAAGCCTTTACTGTAGGAAAGTGCAGGATATTCGGAGAGGAAGCGGTAGTCGGTGTATGTGATTCCCGTTTCATGATGGCCAGCATGGGCCACGTGGTAGGTGAGCGTGTTACAGCAGCAATAGAACGGGCTACCAAAGAAAAGCTTCCCGTTTTTATCTTCTGCTGTTCCGGCGGCGCCAGGATGCAGGAGGGTATCATTTCTCTGATGCAGATGGCAAAGACATCCGCAGCCATAAAGAGGCATGGTGAGGCGGGACTTTTTTACTGCACCATCCTGACTGATCCTACTACCGGCGGCGTGACTGCAAGCTTTGCAATGCTGGGGGATGTTATCATGGCTGAGCCCGGAGCCCTTATCGGTTTTGCCGGTCCCAGGGTCATCAGGCAGACCATAGGCCAGGAGCTTCCCGAAGGATTCCAGACAGCGGAGTTCCTTGTGGAGCACGGTTTCGTGGACGGCATAATTCCCAGACGAAGCCTGAAAAAGATAATGTACCTTCTGATAAGAAGCCATAATGGTGCCGGTAAGACCACCTGGTCGGATTTCCATGGTGAGGAATTCCATTTTCACATGACGGAAATCCTGAAGGAGCGCGTATGGCTGGACAGGTACAAGTCAGCCTGGGAAAAGGTCAAGGGCGTGCGTCGTATAGAGAGGGCATCAGCGCTTGACTACATGGAGCATATTTTTGACAGCTTCGTTGAGGCTCACGGCGACAGGTATTTCGCGGATGACCCTGCTATCGTAGGCGGCGTGGGATTCCTTGCGGAGCAGCCCGTTACGGTAATAGCAGATATCCGCGGCTCAAATGCAAAGGAGTGTCGTGAGAGGAATTTCGGAATGCCGAAGCCTGAAGGATACCGCAAGGCTCTGCGTCTTATGAAGCAGGCTGAGAAATTCAACCGTCCCATAGTGAGTTTTGTAAACACAAGTGGTGCTTTTTGCGGCATTGAGGCTGAGGAAAGGGGACAGGGCGAGGCTATAGCAAGAAACCTTATGGAAATGTCAGCACTTAAAGTGCCTGTACTGGTAATACTTATAGGAGAAGGCGGAAGCGGCGGAGCCCTTGCCACGGCTGTGGGAAATGAAGTATGGATGCTGGAAAACGCCACATATTCAATTCTCTCGCCGGAAGGTTTTGCTTCCATACTGTGGAAGGATGCAGGCCGTGCCAAGGAAGCCAGCGAAGTGATGAACATCACCGCCCAGGATCTGAAACGTCTTAAGGTCATAGAGGAGATCATTCCTGAATTCGGCGGTGCCGACAAGGATACCGCAAAGGGTATCGGTGAGTACTTGAAGGAAAAGATCATGGACTTCTTAAAGAAGTACGACGGAATGACACCGGATGAAATAGTTGCACAGAGATACGACAGGTTCAGGGCATTCTGATATAGCAGATAATAAACATGAAAGGGAGTAACTATTCAGAACAGTTCGGAATAATTGCGAGGTTATGAATAGTTGCGAGGTGAATTATGGCGATTACTGTAAAAGGAACAGGCAGCAGCCTGCCCCAAAAAGTATTAACGAATTTCGATCTGGAAAAAATGGTGGATACCTCCGACGCATGGATCCGTGAGCGTACGGGAATGTCGGAAAGGCATATTGCGGAGAATGAGACAGTGGCGTCACTAGCAGCAGAGGCGGCAAAAAAGGCACTGGAAGATGCCGGAAGACAGGCATCGGATGTGGACCTGATAATCGTTGCCACCTGTACCGGTGAAGTGATGGTTCCCAGCACAGCCTGCAAGGTACAGGCAGACATTGGCGCAGACAATGCCGTGGCATTCGATATCAATTCAGCGTGCTCGGGATTTCTTTTCGCCCTTCAGACCGCCAGCGCCTATATCACATCCGGAATGCATAAAAATGCACTGGTAATAGGAGCTGAGGTGCTGTCCAGCATAATAAACTGGGAGGACAGGAGTACCTGTGTTCTTTTCGGTGACGGCGCCGGTGCGGTATTTGTGGAAAACTGTGAGGAAGAAGGCCGTGGAATTCTCAGCATGGAGCAGGGAAGCAGCGGCTCAAAGGGCGGAGTTCTCTATTTCAGAAAAAAAGAAGCCGATCCCAATAAGGAAGACGAATATGAGGGCAAGGATGCCTTTGTGCATATGAACGGTGCCGAGGTTTATAAATTTGCGGTACGTCAGGTACCTGAATGCATTGAAAGAGCTCTTTCAAAGGCAGGGGTTGCAGCATCGGATATAGATATCTTTGTACTGCATCAGGCAAACATCCGCATCATAGAAGCAATATCAAAGCGTCTCGGGGCAGGCATGGAGCACTTCCCCGTTAATATCGAAAAGACGGGCAACACTTCGTCAGCTTCCATACCGCTGCTGCTGGATGAGCTGAACAAAGGCGGAAAGATAAAAGAAGGCGACCTGTTGGTTCTCTCAGGTTTTGGCGGCGGACTTACCTACGGTGCCTGTGTAATGAAGTGGTAGGCTGCAGGTTTTGAACAGTTACGGTTTTTGATGAGTGAGGGATAAAAAATGGCCAGAAAGGGCGGGGCAGTAGAATTAAATGAATTGCTGGTTAACCTGTTTAACCGTGTGATGAACGCAGAATCCAAAGCGGTCATCACGGAGGAGTTCCGGGATATTTCCAACAACGATATGCACATCATGGAAGCTATCGGCGTAAAGGAACCCCAGAATGTGTCTACCATCGCCGGCAAGCTCTTTGTGACGGTGGGCACCCTTACAGTCAATATGAACAGCCTTGAGAAAAAAGGCTACATAGAGCGTAAGCGCAGCACGGAAGACAAGCGCGTGGTCCTTGTCACCCTTACTGAAAAGGGAAGGAAAGCCTTCTTCCATCATCGGGATTTCCACAAGGCCATGATCCATGCAGCCGTCAAGGACCTTGACCAGGACGAAATGAAGGCCCTGATCAACTGCCTGAATAAACTCAACACTTTCTTTGAGGAGAAGCAGAACGAGTAAATAAAACTTCCCACTCACTGAACTAATCAGAACGACACTCGCAATTGTGCCGGAACAATCACGATGCGCCTTTAGCCGAGGGGAAATCCAGCGCTTACAGCCCGTTGTTATCCGGTGCAGGGCTGTGAGACGGTACGGTTTATGCCGGCTCACATGTGACGGATAACTACGGGCTGTTAGCGATTAGTTTCCCGAGGCGTTGCATCGGTTCCGGTGCATATGCGAGTCGTCGTTCTGCTTTCCACAGATTATAAGTGGGAAGTTTTAATAACGGTAAATTATATGTTCATTTCAGCCGAAATAAATACTACAGGAGTGTTCCTGTAGTATTTTTTATGTGATAATTAAAGTACATTAATGATTGGGGTGCACATATGAAGGGCAACGAGATCGGCAGCATAATCCAGCATAACAGAAACAATAATACCTACGGTGCGGATGCACTGACACATACATTAAATAATTCCAATAAGGTCAAGGACCATGAGGCTGTTGCCAGGTCCGGGGCTGCGGGCTTTTCCCTTAATATAGGGGACGGCATGGGACAGGGCATGATGCCCCTGACGGATGTGGACAAGAAAAGTGCCGCATCCGCACTGAGACAGGTTTCATCAGGGGTACCTGAAGATGTCATGAAGGACAAGATGATAGTCATGTCCAATACCATGTCTGATGAAGCATATAATAAAGCGGCTGAGAACGGTTATTCCTTAAGCGATATGGATCCGGAAGAGGCTGTTACCATTGCCGATGAGATTAAGATCACCATGGCAAAGGCCGGCGTAGTGATAAAGGGCTATAATGACGACCTGACTGCGGAGCAGCTGGAAGCCGTGACCGGCAGCGCTGCAATGGCAAATGAGATTTCGGAAAGCCTTCACGCCGCAGGAGTTCCTGCTGCGGAGTCTAACGTTAAGGATATGAAGGACCTTGTGGATATGGCGGAAAGCCTGGAGGCTCCTTCCCGTGAAGTAAAAAACTATCTTGTGGAAAATGAACTTCCCCCAACAATTCAGAATATCTATTACGCAGAGCACAGCGTAAGCGGATCCCGTATGGGGATTTCCGGCAGGCAGGGTGGAACAGACCTTGGCGGCAACACCGGTTATCCGGTTACAGACCCTGCTGACAGTGCAATAGACAGCAGCGAGACCATTAAGAATCAGATAGAAAAGATCATCAGGTCCGCAGGGTATGAAGCAGACAGCGAAAATTATGCCATTGCAAAGCAGATGGTTCATGATGGTCTGGTCCTTGATGAGAAGAGTTTTACCGCCATGCATGAACTGCAGGATATGGAGTTCCCCATTGACCGGGAAAGGCTCCTTAAGTCCGGTGCAGACGCCCTTGCTTCGGGTCTCAGTGCCCTGCAGGCAGATCCCGTTCATGAAGGTTCCCTGATAGAAAGAGCCATAAAGGCAGCAGATGTGGTGGAGACTGCCGCATCTGACGTAAGGTATGTCCGTGAGCTGGTAGACAGGGACATGCTTTTAAATGTAAAAAATCTTGCCGCCATGGCAGATGAATTACCTGATGTGGCTGAATCAGATAAAGTTTCTGTAAGCGATGTACTGACCGGGCTTGAAGAAAAAAACGGGGATACCCCTCAGCCCCTTCAGTCAGCTGCTGAAACCCTAGATACTGACGCAAAGTACATCACCGCATACCGCCGCATGGAGGAAGTAAGGCTTTCCATGACAGTGGAGGCTAATCTTTCTATTCTGCGTATGGGGGTGGACATAGACATCACCGAGCTTTCAGACCTGGTGGATCAGCTGAAGCTTGCTGAAGCCGAGATAAACAAAAAGAAATTCGGAACGGAAGACAGCGTGACCGCTTCAGAAAGAGCATCCATATATAATGAAACAATGCAGGCGGTATCCGACCTGCCTAAGCTTCCCGTTTCTGTGATAGGCAGCGTGGTCATTGCAAGCGAAGAGGAAGCCCTTTTTCAAGCCAATTATGGCATCAGCAATGTCACTCTTGAAGATTTTTCCGCCCGGGGGCGTGAGCAGCGGAGCCGCTATGAGCTGGCCGGTGAAGCATACGAAAGCCTGCAGACAGAAGTGAGGGCTGACTTGGGGGATTCCATACAGAAGGCATTTGCAAACGCTGACAGCCTGCTTAAGGAGCTTGGCGTAGAGGCAAGTGACAGCAATCTCCGTGCAGCCAGGGTACTTGGATACAACCGCATGGAGATAAGCCCTGAAAACATCGCGCTGGTTGATGAAGCCTGCAGCGTGGTGGACAATATTATAGAAAAGATGAACCCCGCAGCTACTCTGGATTTGATACGCAGCGGCATCAACCCCATGAAGCTTTCCATGAAGGAGCTGGAGGAAAGACTGGATGCAATTGAAGTTGCGGATACAGGTGAAAAGTACAGCGAGTATCTGGTCCGGATGCAGGACAAGGGTCTTATAAGCGATGAGGAGGCAGAGTCCTTCGTCGGGATCTACCGCTTGATGCATCAGACAGAGCTTAAAGACGGAGCTGCTATAGGCACTCTTTTATCCCAGGGCAGGGAAGTAAGCTTTACCAACATCCTGTCTGCCATCCGCAGCGGTTACAGTGCAGGAATGGATGTTTCGGTGGATGACGGCTTCGGCGGTCTGGAAAGCAAAATAGACAAAAATATCGAGGCACAGATAGAGACAGCCTTCAGACAGGTACAGGCTGAAAGCATGGCAGAAAACATAAAGGACGCTGCCGATACTTCTACTCAGATATACAGGGAACTGGTGGAGAGCGAAGTCATCGCCACCGCCGAGCATGTAAGGGGGCTTAAGCGCCTCAGGTCCGACAGGGGCGAGGTCTTTGATGAAATAAGAAAGATCGCTGCCGATGCAGGTGACGACTGGCTTATAACTTCCGGTTACAAGAGAGTCCTGGACAATTTTGATAATGAGGATTCCGCCAAGTCCGTGTATAATGAGATTATGAACCTCATGGGCGGTGTAGTAAGGCAGTTTTCCCCGGAAGAGGGGGAGGACATAGATGTAAGGCAGTATAGCCTGACCATGGCCCAGCTTTCCGTGGCGGGAAGCCTTTCAAAAAACGAATCCTATGAGATTCCCATGGAGATAGACGGGGCGCTGACAGCGGTTACCGTTAAGATCCTGCACGGAAGTGGAAAGACTCCGGCAGCGGATATTTCCCTTAAGACGGAAAAGTACGGCAATATAAAGGCTCGTTTCGAGTTATCAGGTGACGGCCCGGGGCTGACAGGACTTGCGGTAAGCGACAAAGAGGGAGCAGATACTGCCCTTCAGGCACTCTCAGAGAGGCTTTCGGCCCGCTTTGATGAAAACGGCCTGAGTGTCAGTGAGTTCAGTTTTGCGATATCCCCAAGGGCTGATGTTAATTTATCCGGCAGAAATGCCGAAAAAAATAATAGCAATATCGATACGGCATCTCTCTACAGGACGGCAAAGACATTCCTGCTGACTGTCGGAGAGGCATAGGATCCCCGGATCCCAATATAAGGAGGAAGCATGAGAATAAATTATAACGCAAGCGCAATGCATACCAACAAGGCACTTAACCGTACCGATAATCTGATGACGCAGTCAATGCAGCGTCTTTCTTCAGGATTAAAGATCAATTACGCTAAGGACAATCCTGCGGGCCTTGCCATCGCAAACCGCATGAATGCACAGATAGAGGGCTTAGGCGTAGGCTCCAGGAATACCAATGACGGCATCTCCGTAGTGGAAACTGCAGACGGCGCCCTTTCGGAAGTTACTTCCATACTTCAGAGAATGAACGAGCTTGCCGTTCAGGCAGCTACGGATACCAAGACAGATTACGACAGAGAGCTTATCCAGACTGAGATAGAGCAGCTTCAGAAGGAGATCACCCGTATCGCAAAGGATACGGAGTTCAACGGACAGCCCCTTCTGGACGGCACCTTTGACCTTAAGGGTTACTCTGACAATCCCGATGTAAAGGTGAATTACTATACGGAAGATGTGGATCCCGGAAAATACACGGTAGACATTGGAAGTCTTCTTAATGCGGACGGCACGGTAAACTTATCTGCCCTGGGACCGGAATTCCCTAATGTAGGAACCCTTACCGGAACTGCGGAACAGATTACTGACATTAACGGAAATCCGGTAGAGACAAGGTACAAGATACTGGGTACCGGCGGATTCGAGCTGAACTTTACGGCGGCGCAAGGTGCATCAGGCACGGTTGAGCTGGATATTACCGGCATTGGCGCCATGAAGATACAGACCGGCGCAAACGAGGGCAACGAGCTGGCAATCCAGATCAGGACGGTTTCCTTAGAGAATATGGGCATCCCCGATGATCCTAAGAATCCCCTGCGAATGGATCTTTCCACACAGGAAGGTGCATCAAAGGCGATAGATGCCATATCCGGTGCGCTGGAATATATCAGCAGTGTACGCTCAAAGCTTGGTGCATACCAGAACCGTCTGGAGCACAACGAGGCCAGCGTAAAGGTTTCCGAGGAAAACATGACTTCATCCTACTCCAGGATAATGGATGTGGACATGGCTGAGGAAATGACCGAATATACCACACAGCAGATACTCACCCAGGCCGGCATCTCCATGCTTGCACAGGCTAACGAGAGACCCCAGCAGGTACTGCAGCTGCTGCAGTAACTATAACTGAACGAGCGGAACTACATGGATGCTGCATCGGTTCAGAAATAAATCGTGCAGCATCCGAGTGCACAGACTAATACATTACAAGGAGGATCATACATGACAGGCGAGAAGAAACAGGAATTCATGCTGCGCATCAGTGAGGCTAACAGGAGCCGTATGGTTGTCAT
>JAILDD010000261.1 GCA_024689605.1 Lachnospiraceae bacterium | reverse complement strand
TGAGAGACTGGAAAAAAGAGGCTATAGCGTAAGGAGTGAACTGAAGACCAGGGATGATCTTAAGAATACCGGCGGCGGTGAGCGGCCTATGAAGGATCCGACATCTGCAAACACTATTTCACTGCAGAGCTTTGATGTGAGGGCGTAAATGGCTGATAATAAGTTTCAAAATAATCAAAATAAGAGGAAAACAAAGACAGCTGTAGCACTGGAATATGATCCAAATGATATGGCACCGAAGGTCATTGCTTCAGGACAGGGAGTCATTGCTGACAAGATAATCGAGAAGGCTAAGGAGTCAAAGGTTCCGGTACATAAGGACGGAAAGCTTGCGGATACATTGTCGCGCCTGGAAATCGGCGAGATGATACCCCCAGAGCTTTATGAAGTGGTAGCAGAGATACTGGTGTTTGTTGATGCTATGGATAAAATTAAGGCAAAGATGGCGAAAGCTGGGAAATAATTATACTTTGAAGCTTTATGGCCACTAAATTCGGTTACTATAAAATCCGGGAAAGCATACGAAAATGGAGCATTATGGCAGGACAGAATAAAAGACAGACCGGAAGTGAATATGAGAGGCTGGCGGCGGAGTATCTGAAGGAAAAATGCTGTATTATACTCAAAATGAATTACAGAAACAGGTTCGGAGAGATCGATCTTATAGGAAAAGACGGGGAAGATCTGGTCTTTTTTGAAGTGAAGGAGAGAAAGACGGAAAGTGCCGGATGCGCTGCGGAGGCAGTGACCTTAGGCAAGCAGAAAAAGATATGCGCCGTATCGGATGTGTACCGTTTCAAGGAAAATGTAAGTCCCGACACGCAGAGCAGGTATGATGTGATAGCTATAGATGGTAATAAGATTGATTGGATCAAAAATGCTTTCGAATACATCGGGAACGGACTTTGACATATACTGGACCCGATGACATATGTTTATTAAAATACAACGATGGCCCGCGTATGCTTCATTACGGATGCAATTGCGGACCATCGTTTTTTTATTTATCAGCATATGGGAAACTATTCTGCCGTATATGTGCCGGATATAGTACCGTATGAGATCAGATTGTCTTCGTCTGTACCGTCAGCAGTATTAAGCATCTTGGCAATCTTTACTATATCATTTCCATTGTTGTCAAAGAAAATGACATTGTCAGGCAAAGTTAAAAGGTAAATCCACTTGGGTTTCTTTAGCTCATGCTGAGTGGGGTGACGACTGATTTAATAAAAACATAGAAAATGGTATAATACAAAATATGGATTTAACAAAAACTTCGATGAAGGCCGGAGTGTTGATTAAGGGGTAAAGCGTATGGGGAATTTCAATTTTTTAGAAGAAAAATGGAGTGATCTGGCGAAACTCGGAGATCTGTCTGAAAAATATCTGTATTCGGATCCTAACACATCTATAATCAAGCAGGGGATGTGCTCTGAAATTATGGTCAGATATATGCTTGCCTACGAGGGAATACCTGAACCGGAGAATATCAATGAGAATACCCATTCCAATCGTATAAAACTTCTTAAGAGAGCTGGTGCTCTTCCTTATGATATTAAAAATATTGTTTATGTACTAAAGGAAGCTAGGAACAATGCTGCTCACGAAGCTGGGGATGATTCCAAAACTGCGGAGGATAACCTTCCTTTACTGTTCGATCTTTGTGTGTGGTTTATGCAGTTATATGGTGATTATAGTTTTGAGCCGGAACCTTATGTGAGACCGGTTGACTGTATTGTAAGTATGGCTGAGCTTGAAGCAGAGAATGCCGACCTGGAGGAGAAGATAAGGCAGCTTAAGCTGGAGATGGGCCAGATAAGAGAAAAGCATGACAAGGCTATTAGCAAGCGTTCATTCAACTATAGCAGGAAGGTATTTAATAATAACCTTACAGAAGCCCAGACAAGGATGATAATTGACGAACAATTAAGAAGCGTTGGCTGGGAAGTTGATACAAAGAATATCACTTATGCGAGCGGGGCGAGGCCGGAAAAAGGTAAAAATAAAGCTATCTCTGAGTGGCCTACTGATTCGGAAACCGGGAAATGTGGCTATGCGGATTATGCCCTGTTTATCGGTGAGAAGCTTGTGGGCGTAGTTGAGGCAAAAAGAAAGCATAAGAATATCCCGTCTGTGATAGACCAGCAGTGTAGGGACTATGCGAGGCTTATAAAGAGTGAACATGAAAAGTATGTGATAAAGCATTATGGAGAATATAAGGTTCCCTTTGTCTTTGCTACGAACGGCCGTGAATATATCAAGCAGTATGAATTAATGTCGGGAATATGGTTCCTTGATACGAGGGAACAGTTCAATGCCCCAAGGGCACTGTCCGGTTGGCCGTCCCCCGATGGACTTGAGCAGGACCTTGAAAGGGATATTGCCACTGCTAATAAGGAATTGGCATCAACCGGCTATGAGATACTTGAAGATAGGGACGGGCTTAGTCTCAGATATTATCAGATAGAGGCAATAAAAGCGGCAGAAAAAGCCATAGCTGACGGAAGCAGGTCTGTTCTTCTTGCTATGGCAACAGGTACCGGTAAGACGAGGACTGTCTTAGGGATGACCTGCCGGATCCAATCGAGAGCGGGGAGGAATGTATCGCCCAGCTGGAGGAGGCTGTTGACCTTTTAAAGAGTGTGGTAAAGGAGCTTAAAAGCTTGGAGGGTGAATAATGGATAACGAAACTGTACTTGATAAAGTAATAGAGAAAGCATCTGAATGTGTGCCGGAACTGATAACGGAAGACCTTAAGATGATCATACTCTTTGGATCATATGCAAGGGGGGACTACTCGGAGGAGTCTGATATAGATATCGCAGTGCTGGTAAATGGTGACAGGGAAACGGCAGACCGTTATATGGAAAAACTGGTAAGGCTTTCAGCAGATATAGACCTTGATAATATGGTGGTGGTGAATTTCATCTGTTTGCCTTATTCAGAATATGCTGAAAAGAAGGGATATTATCCGTTCTACAGGAACATTGAGTCAGAGGGGAGGGTGCTGTATGGATGAGAATAGAATGGCATTAGCTGAGGTAAGGCTGTCCAGGGCAAGAGAACTGTTGGCTGAAGCAAAATCGCTTATGGAAAATGGTGCATATAAATCAGCTAATAACAGGGCATACTATTCGTTTGAAAAATCTGTTAAGGCACTGCTTGCACTGGTGTCCAAGGATGCAAAGACACACGCAGGGGTTCTCAGTCTGTTC
>JAILDD010000246.1 GCA_024689605.1 Lachnospiraceae bacterium | reverse complement strand
ACAAATGGCTCCTCATGTAATTTTTTCTCAAATTCTTCCTTAGGAAGTGGCTTAGCAAAATAGAAGCCCTGAGCCCTGTTGCATCCGTATCCTTTAAGCACTGCTATCTGCTCTGGATTCTCCACGCCTTCTGCTATGCACTCCATTCCCAGTTCGCCCGCAAAGGCTATGACATGCTTCAGCATAACCTTCTTCCGCTCGTCCTCGCCTCCGATATAATCAACGAAGCTCTTGTCTATCTTGAGCTCATCAAAGTGGATATCCTGTATAAGCGTCATTGAAGAATACCCTACTCCAAAATCATCCACAGAAGTTTTAAATCCAAGCTCGTTCAGCCTTGAGATCACCTGCGCAAGTCTCTTCTGGTCTGCCACCGACTCCGTCTCCGTGAACTCTATGACTACCAATTTATGGTCCAGCCCTTTGCTGTCAAGTACCCTTGCGATGTCATCAGCAATGGCAGGATTGGATAAATGCTTCCTGGAAAAATTGACAGACATAGGAACAGCCTCATTGCCTGCAGCCACCCAGTTGCTTATATCTGAACATACCCTTCTCAGTATCTCAAAGTCTAGCTCACAGATCAGGTTCGAGCGTTCAAAAACAGGGATAAACCTTATAGGCGGTACCACCTCGCCGTTCCTTATCCACCTGCACAAAGCCTCGCCACCATCAATTTTGCCCGTCTTCAGATCAATCTTTGGCTGGTAATAAGGCACAAATTCACCGGCATTGATATACTCGTTGAAATGCAGCTCCATGCTCCGGTTTTCTTCCATCATCTTTGCCGACTTCTGGTCAAAGAATATATATGGAACCCTTGCCGCATACCGTGCATAGGCAAGCGCTGATTGGGCACCGTCCAACACCTGATTGTATCTTGTGATAAAACCATCCAGCATATAGATTCCGGCTGACGCAGACATCTTTACATTATCCCTGTCGCGGTCACCATATGCGATGTATTTTTCATTGATCAATGAAATGAACTTTTCTACATTTTCCTTAAGGATGAGTGCGCAGTAATTATCGCCGCCCAGCCTCCAGAAGCACTCGTTCTTACCGATCACCTTTTCAAACTCTGCGGCATAAAGGTACATGATCTGAGTTGCAGCTTCATTGCCGAAACACTTATTGATGTCCGTCATGTTTCTTATGTTGATAAAAAATGACGCATACTGCGAAATAATGCCCCTTTCGATTTTATCATTTATGAAACTTATGCCGTATGCCAAATTATGGTTTCCGGTCTGCATATCATGGAAAGTACAATAGTCCAGTTTTTCGTGCAGACGGGTCCTGCTCTTTATGATAAAAAGTGCGTTTAAGAAAGCCCTGGCAGCTTTTTCATCCTCCGCAGACCACTTCACGCCCTTCTTGGGATAGGCCCTAAAATAAAACTTGCCGCCTATGACACGCTTGTCACCGATAACAATCTCATAGTCATCGTAGCCTTTTCCATCCTCATAATAGATTAAATGCTGTTCCGGTATGCCGCGTTTTTCCGTCTGCTCGCTCTCGTATTCAATAAATTCCACAAGGCCCACATCAAGCTTATTGGCAACATCCTCAACCAGTCCCTTATCAGCCGGACAGAAGAACTCCTTTATCTTACTTTCCTTATACAGGAAATCGCATACTGCCTCATACTTATTCATACCTTTACCCCCTCTTTGAATCTGACTATCATTTCGTTAGTCAGGCTCATATTTTCGAAAGCATCGTCTATCTCTGAACGGTCAAGCCAGACAGCTTCCGAAAGTTCCCCTTCATCCATCTTTATATCATCACTGCCATCAACATCACAGAAGAATCCCAACAGCAGGTCCTGGTCAAATCCCCAGGGCTGGCTCTTATAATACCTTATATTCTTAACCTTAAGTCCGGACTCCTCCATTACCTCTCTCCTGACGGTATCCTCGGCTGTCTCTCCTATCTCACAGAAACCGGCTATAAGGGCATGTCCTTTATATGCACGTCCATTATACCTGGTTATCAGTATCTTATCACCGTTCGTAACACCGACTATCACAGCAGGCATGATCTTAGGATAGACCATCATCCCGCACTTACTGCATACCATAGACCTTTCAGTTTTACCGGGCAGCATATTACAGCCACACCTTCCGCAGAATCTATTTTCAATATACCACTTATAAATCTGCCAGCCTGTTGAAGCCGCGAAATTATATATCCTGTTTTCAGACCGCCTGAAGAACCTCAGTTCAACAGTTGCAAGATTCATGGCAACGAGACTGGTATATGCGGTCAGGTATTCCTCTGCAAGGGTATAAAATGCCGTCTCACCGATTGAGAACATATATACAGGCTCAGGTCCGCTGCTGCCATCTGAAAGACTGCCACCGGTCACTAGCTTATCTTCTTCCGCTATAGCCTTCACCACCTCTTCAAGATCCGGGAGAACTGCCGCATCATCGTTTTTCTGTTTCACATAAACAGCCTTGTCAAAATAACGATAAAGCAGTACCTTTGATTCCTTTATCCCCTCCGGAACCGAATATGAAATATTGAGTTTCTCCGCAAAACCTTCCTGAATCATAGCCTCACCTGTCTTCTGCCGTCTCACCGGCAGCATTTTCACTTACCGCCTCATCTGCTGATACAGATTCTTCCGGTTTCTCGCACGCACAGTATCTGTTATATATCTCCACATGGTCATATATCGCCTGCCATGCAGAAGAGGATTTTCCGGTCACACATATATATTCTTTCCCGTCATAGGCTTCAAAATAACTAACTGCACAGTTCCTTGACTGATTCACGAAGCCCGTCTTTGCTGCCACTACTTCTCCCGGTGTCTCCAGATCTTCTATACGCCTCAGGAAACGGTTTGAAATGCTGATTCCGTCCGGATGTTCCTCCGTTTCGGCAGTTCTGTATTTATGTGCAGACAGAGCCTTAAAACACATCTCATTTTCCAGCGCAGCTTTCATTATCATAGCCATATCGATAACGGTACACTTATTATCCTCAGAAAAAATACCCACAGGATTTTCAAAATGTGCAGTTCCTGCAAGTCCCAATTCTGCAGCCTTGTCATTCATGGCATCCACGAAGGCATCCTTTGAACCGCAGGCTGCATCCGCCAGTGTAAGCGCAGCATCCGCACCTGACGGAAGTATGGTTCCGTAGAAAAGCTCCCTTGCAGTGACCACCTCTCCCACTTCGTAATTAACGGCAGAACAGTCATTAGTAAACACGTAGTTCATGGTCTCCTGTGAAACGGCATACTCCGCATCAAGATCCGTTATATTCTCAGCCGCCACCAGCACAGTCATAACCTTCGTCATGGAGGCAGGATAAATAACAGTATCTGCATTCTTCCTGGCAACAACATGTCCATCACTTAAATCTATAAGGACTGCATACTCACTGATTACCTTGTCGCTTGTGATTGTTGCCGTGGAAACATCCGAATATACTTTGTACCCGGCATAAAACGGTGTCAGCGGCGTACTTCTGAAATCATCATCCGGATGAGTCACCGGCTCAGCGATATCTTCGGAAACTGCCTCATCTACGGAAACTGTCGGGAATACTAAATCAACGGAAATAATATCCTCAGATACAGCCTCTGCATTTTCAGGTTCCTCAGAATTCTTACTGCCAAGTACCAGTCCCAATACCACTATAAGGAGTATCAGCACTACCACAATAGCAGCAACACCTATAGCAACCTTCTTTTCCTTATTCCTGCGGCCGTATGAACTGCTGTACATGCTGCCATAATAACCGCTGTATGAACTGTGGTATCCTCTTTTTCTATTACGTCTGCGCAAAACTTTCTCCGCCACCGGAATTTCCGTCCAAGACTGCTGAATATATTTTCATAGCGATAAACTCTTCCGGAATCCCATAATAATTCCATTATCTTTATATAATACAAAAAAAAAGGCACTTTGTTCAAGTGCCTGAGATTTTCCTGCCATAAGGTATCTCATACCCCCACGGACTTATCTCTTCAAATGCGTGGGCTACGGCAAACACATCCTCATCCCGGAATTTCTTCCCTATTATCTGCATTCCCACCGGCAGCCCCTTACAGGTCAGTCCTGCAGGCACTGAGGCCGCCGGATTCCCCGTGAAATTTTCAAAAAAAGTCTCGCAGAAGCCTATAAGCGGCTCTATCTTCCGGCCGTTTAATTCTTCAGGCCCTTTTGTATTTCCGTCAGATGCATTTTTCACAGGCGGACAGATAGTAACCGGTGAAACAATGATATCGTATTTTTCAAAAATATCCTGCTGTGCATCCAGAATCTCGGTACGCAGTTCGTTGAAATATCGATAATCCATTATATTTGAATTAAGCGCCTCTTTATTCCAATATATAAACTCCTCGGGAAGCTCCTCCCGGTGGTCACGTACAAGGTCAAAACCCTCTTTTTTCCAGAGTTCCATATCGATTGCGGTATCAACACATATGCTCCGACACCAAAGCTTTGCAAAATCATTCTGGGTATGCTTGAAATTAAAATGCACATCCTCCACATCTGCCCCGGCTTCCTCAAGCCGGTGTGCAGCGGCTTCCACAATCCCTGACACCTCTCTGTCCACAGTAAAGACATCAAAATCAGCGGTAAATGCGATCTTCCAGCCCTTTATGGGCTTTTTCATAAGTTCAGTAAAATCCCTCAAGCCGTGATCCAGACTTAAGGGATCCCTTGGATCATAAACAGCCATATAATTCAGCATCACGGCACTGTCCAGAACAGTCCTCGTAATAGCTCCGTCAAAACAGTAGGGATGAGTAGCTGTCCAGCCATCCGGCCGGCAGATACTGGGTATAGTTCCCACCGAAGCTTTATAGCCGAAACAGGAACACCAGGCAGAAGGAATCCGGATAGAACCTCCTCCATCAGAACCTTCAGAAATAGGGACCAGTCCGTCAGCTACCGCTGCAGCAGAACCACCGGAAGAACCTCCGGAATTATATTCTGTATTGAAAGGATTGCATGTGGGACCATAGAGTTTGTTGTCACAGGTGCCTCTAAAAGCAAAGGCAGGTGCGTTGGTCTTGCCGACTGCAATAGCTCCGGCATTTCTTGCCGCTGTATAAAAAGCAGAATCTGCCTCATCCTCCCTTATAAGGGATTTTACGCCGCCATGACTGTTAGTCCAGCCCTTTTGGGAAGGCAGAAAATCCTTTAGCCCCACAGGTACGCCTGACAAAGGACCTGTATCCTCCCCGCGCACCATCCTTTCCTCAAGGATCTTTGCTTCTGCCCTTGCCTCATCAAATTTTGTATAAACAAAGGCATTGAGGCTGGGATTACGTTTTTCAATACGTTCTGCAAAGTAATCCACCACTTCAGTTGGAGTGATATTTCCACTCTTGACTTCCGATCCCAGTTCAACACCTGACAGTTCTTCTAATTTCATGATCCGCTCATTCTGCCGTATTCCATACAGCGTTGCGAAAAGAATCCCGATTACGCAGCCTTCCCTGCTGCAGCCTTTAAGTACTCTACTCCGATGCCTTCCTTTTCCCAGCCTTTGGATATTTTGTATCCAA
The DNA here is from genome assembly GCA_024689605.1 of Lachnospiraceae bacterium. The sequence continues at coordinate 1,376 of JAILDD010000246.1, read as the reverse complement.
CAGGCGAAAAAACAGCTTCCGCAATAAGTTCAATAACCATTGATGTCGTTGAACATATAAACACCTGTGTCCAGTTCCAGCCGAAAAAAACATGGGAGACCAGTGCCGAGAACACGAAATTGTCTACCCACTGACCTACCGCTGTTGATATAAAGCTCCGCGCGGCAAAGCCACTATATCCCCCCTTGTCGACCTTTTTACCGATCAACTCGTTAAGTACCGCATTGACTACGGAAGACAAAAGCATTGCTATAGCTGACCCCAGTACAACATACCATGCGCTTCCAAATGTTGAATTCAGCCCGGCATTGATATACTCGCCAACTGCGGGATCCGAAGCACTATAATAGGCCGCCCAGCGTCCCGGCGTCATCGACAGCAGCCAAAATATGCCCACCGTTACAACATTTACAAACATCGCAAGAAGCGAGACCTTAATGGAAGCTTTCGCCCCGAAGCGCTTGCAGATGCAGTCCATGCATAAAAAAGATATCCATGAAAGCGCAAGTCCGCAGTTTATGCAAAAATACTTTGATGAAAACAGTTCCTTGCCTGCTACCAGATTCATGCAGACAACTGACAGGATAAAGACCGAAATAACCATGGACGGCACATTCCGCAGAAGGATCCTGTAATCCTTCAATTCACTTCTCAGATATTTCATTTCTTACTCCTTTGGTTTTAATATTTTACAAGCAGGATATCGGACCCGAACTGCTTGGCCTGCGCCCTATGCACACGCAGACTAAATTATATACTATTTTAGTCAGAATACAAGGGAAATCTTTTTTCAACGTCCTTACGAAACGCCCTTAACATGGCCTTGAAACAATTCCCCTTTCAATTGTGTGATAAACGGGCAGCACTTCTGAAAATAAAATGCCCTCCCCCTGCACACTTTACGCTGATACGCCCAATGCCGGATATCATAACAAGCCTTCAGCTTGCAGATATTTCCAAAAGGCATCCAGCCCTTTGGTAAGATCAGCATAGGTCGCATCAAAATTCCCCGTATACCATGGATCTGCCACATCCCTGCCTCTGCCAATCCCGGATACAAAATCCAAAAGCTTATATATCTTATCGGAGCGGCCTCCGGCTATACGCTGCATATTGCGGATATTAGCCGTATCCATTCCGATCAGATAATCATAATAATCATAATCTTCATTTGTCATCTGCACTGCCCTGTGCGGCACGAGAGGGATCCCGACTTCCCGCAGCTTCTGTACGGTTCCGTAATGCGGTGTATTCCCGATTTCCTCACGGCTTGTAGCCGCTGACTCTATCTCAAAGTCATCCTTCCTGTGATTTTTTTCAGCCATATAGGAAAACATACTCTGAGCCATCGTGCTTCTACAGATATTGCCGTGGCA
>JAILDD010000245.1 GCA_024689605.1 Lachnospiraceae bacterium | reverse complement strand
TTCCGCACGCTCGATATCTTCCATACTTGTTCCGGCAGGGAACACCCTGCCTGAGGGCAGCCATTTTTTCAGTACATCTCCCAGCTGTGCTACCTTTATGGGTTTTGATATATAATCGTTCATTCCGGCTGCGATAAGCTGTTTATCCACGCCCTTTATGGCATTTGCCGTCAGTGCGATTATCGGTACTTTTCTGGCATATTCGCTATCCATGGAACGGATCCTCTGGGTAGCCTCCGCGCCGTCAATATAAGGCATCATATGATCCATGAATATGATATCGTAGCTTATCAGATGCCTGGATACCAGGTCTATAGCCTCCTGACCGCTGCAGGCCAGTTTTGCTTCTATTCCAAAAAGTTTCAAAAGTTCATGAGCCACCTGAAGATTTACCTTATTGTCATCGACCACAAGCACCCTTGCCTTAGGTGCCACAAAGTCCGCTGAATATCCACCGCCGGGTATTATGTTGTCCAGACGTTTTATCTCATAATCATCAGGTGCTTCATCAATTATCTTCTGTGGGATGGCCACCGCGAATACAGAGCCTTTATTAAGTTCCGATTCAACACTTATCACGCCTCCCATTTCGTCAGTAAGATTTTTACAGATAGCAAGACCCAGTCCGGTACCTTCCACATTCCGGTTCTTTTTGGTGTTAACCTGTCCGAAAGCAGTAAAGAGCATACTCATATTTTCTTTTGCGATACCTATACCGGTATCGATAACTTTCATGGTAAGAGTCCCCTGAGGTATGGGAAATCCTACAGCTTCTTCCCAGGTCACCTTCAGAGTCACTGAACCTCTGTTTGTAAACTTGATGGCATTATTCATTATATTTATGAGGATCTGTCTTACGCGTTTTTCATCGCCCCCCAGAAGCCTCGGTATATTCTGCGGCATATCCAGACGAAGCTGCAGGTTTTTCTCCCTGGCACGGAGTTCCATCATTGTCACCACGTCCTGAAGCATCTCGCTGAAATTATAGGGTTCGTCCACTATCTCCAGCTTTCCTGCATCTACCTTAGAGAAATCCAGTATTTCGTTGATAATGTAAAGAAGATTCTCAGAGGATCTCTTTATCATCATTATATATTCCTGCTGGGTCTTATCCTTGACTGTACCTTCCATGATTTCAGCAATACCATATATGGCATTCATAGGGGTACGGATCTCATGGCTCATGTTTGCAAGGAAATTGGATTTTGCTTCCAGCGCCTCCCTGGCGATCTCGTTTTTTTCCTCCATCTGGACCTTATAACGGTTAATACTGTATGTAATGAACACCATCGCCACACCGGAAAATGCGTACATAGTCAGGTATGCAACATACTGCGTCATAGGAAAGAATTCCATTATCGCTTCAGACCGGAAGATTCCCAGTATCACCATCAGCACCGTGGAGCCGCCAAAATATTCGATTATTATAGGCTGGTTAAGGAAAAGCGCGATATTTATACCCATAACAAGAAGCATGAACACTAACATTGCCTCTGTATGAGCGGCTGTGCATATATAATAAAATGATGCTACGCCTGTATACATAAGGCATCTTATAACCAGCTTCTCCTGGGTAAGACGAAGGGATATGAGGAAAACGAGGAGCACCGGCACAAGACCCAGTGCTACGTAAAATGCATTCTCAGGTCCCATATTTGAGTACACGTAAAAAGCATGCAGAAGCACCGCACAAAGGAACTCGACTATAAATATTGTGACATTTGTCCTGAAAGGAAGCATATATATCAGTACCTTGTATATTTTCTGAGTTCGGGCAATTCTTTTGATATCACATCAACTGTATATTCTATTTCCTCTTTCGTAGTAAAAATCGAAAGTGAAAACCTGAGTGTAGAATCCATCAGTGATTTTTCCAGGCCAATTGCCTGCAGGGTATCGGAAACAGCAGCCTTATGTGTTGCACAGGCACTTCCGGCCGATACATATATTCCCTTTTCCTCCAGTGCATGGAGAAGCACTTCCGATCTGACACCTCTGAAGGATACGCTTAAAATATGAGGCGCACTGCCATCCGTCTCAGGTCCGTTTAACTGCACGCCTTCAATCTCCGAAAGCCTGTCCCCAAGATATTTTCTCAGCGCCCGTAAAGACACTTCATCTTTTTCCATTTCGCCGCAGAGTTTTTCTGCCGCCAGTGCCATACCGGCTATTCCCGGTACATTTTCAGTTCCTGAGCGCATACCGGCCTGCTGCCCTCCGCCGAATATTATGGGAGCAAGCTTTACTTTCTCATCCGCGAATAAAAACCCTACGCCCTTGGGGCCGTGTATCTTATGTCCGCTTACGCTCATCAGGTCTATCCCCGCACTGTGGGGGAATATAGGCATCTTTCCAAATCCCTGCACTGCATCCACGTGGAACGTCACATTAGGGTACTTTTTCTTAAGCATTGTGCCTATGGCCTCCACGGGCTGAACAGCGCCGATCTCATTGTTCGTATGCATGACGGAAACCAGTACCGTTTTATCATTTATAGACTTTTCAAGGGTTTCAACAGACACATGTCCCTCTGCATCTACAGGCAGATATGTCACGCTGCAGCCTTCTTCCCTTTCCAGATATTCCATGGCCCTTAAGACTGCCGGGTGCTCTATCTGCGTCGTTATAAGGTGATTGCCCTGACGCTTCTTGGCATGCACAGTACCTATAAGTGCAAGGTTATCGCTTTCTGTCCCGCCTGAAGTATATATTATCTCCCCCGGCCTGCACCTGAGTATCTTGGAAAGTGTCTTCCCCGCCTTCCTTAAATACTCCTCAGCCTCCACGCCTTTCCTGTGGGCGCTGGAAGGATTACCATATTCTTCTGTATATATTTTATTCATAAGTTCAGCCACTTCAGGGAAAACCCTTGTGGTAGCCGAATTATCAAGATAGATTTCCATTTTTTCCTCTTTTCGCAGCATTCACACTGCTGTCTGTTTTTCGAGCTCATACATAAGTATTGAAAGCATCGTAAGCCCTGCAGTCTCTGTCCTTAATATCCTGCGGCCGAGAGATATCGGTGTGATCCCCTTATCTTCCGCAAGCCTTATCTCATCCTCCGTAAAGCCGCCTTCCGGCCCTATAAATATGCCGATCGCAGGTTTAATCTCATTCACCGCCAGTTCTTTTATCCTGTCTATAAAATCCCCTGTCGCCGCCATTCCTTCGGCCAGCTCATAGGGTATGGCTGCAACAGACATTTCTTCTGCCTCTGCCACTGCCTCCGCAAATGATACCGGCAAAGAAACCTCGGGAATCACGCTGCGCTTACTCTGTTC
>JAILDD010000079.1 GCA_024689605.1 Lachnospiraceae bacterium | reverse complement strand
ATCAGTGACGCAAAGAATACCGGCATGCTTATGAAACCGAAATTGGCCTGATCCACATCCGTCATAACAGAATCTATGGCATATTTGGGGCAGTTTACCTGATAGAAACTTAAAAAAAGCGCTATGGCAAGTCCGGTACATTCCCATAAAAGGGGCCAGCTGCTTTCTTTTGACCTTAATTTTGCATTGCTTTTCCAGTCAGGATCTGCCATCTTCCGGGTAGGAAGTATCAGCACCAAAGTAACCACTGCAGAGACAAAGGTCGTCACTACGGTAGAGGCAAGAAGATCAGCTCCGGCCACCAGACACAGCACATAGCTGAGTATCACCATCAGCATATGTACTGTCAGACATTTACCGGCTATATCCAGACGCCCGACCTGCTGGTATCTTCCATAATAAATATCTTCCATGGAATCCACTGCCTTAAACAGGCACATGAAGATGATTATCCAGACTTTTTCTACAGTGTAACCCTCTATGCCGTTTCTGACCACCACATAGACTACGCTTACCACCATCATTGCCACTGTAGTCAGAACTCTGGACTTAAAGTATGTGGAATAGGCATATTTTTCCTTTACATCAGTAACCTGATAGTTACGCATGCCGTACCTGCCGATATCCAGCATGAGATTGGCAACTGAATATGCAAAGGTAAATACCCCTGCCTCTTCCAGTGTGGGCATCACCCTGCTCAGTACCATCAGTACGAATACCGACTGAAACGCATTTAATAAGCCGCCCAGTGAGTTAAAGATAAAACCATCATACTCAATCTGTGACGACTTATATTTTTTCCAGATTTTTGTAATATCCATATTGGGAAATATCCTATTTAAATCATTTCTTCTATCCTGTCAATCGACAGCTTTCCGCCAAAAATATCCAAGGCCGAGCCCACGGTGACATCAATTCTTGAGTGGCCGCCTTCTTTGATCAGCTCTATATCCTCATATGTATGGACGCCTCCGGCGTATGTCACGGGAAGAGCCCCTTCCTCTGCATAATCGGAAAGCAATCCCAGAACATCACTTTCTATCCCTGACTGTTTCCCTTCCACATCAACAGCGTGGATCAGGTACTCGCAGGAATAAGACTCCAGTTCTTTCATAAGGGCCTTATCCAGTCTGGTATCAGTGAAAGTCTGCCATCTATCCGTAACGACATAATATTCACCCTCTTTTTTTCTGCAGCTTAAATCCAGGATGATATGTTCCCTGCCCACGGCACGCTTTATTTCCTCCAGGCGGTTCATGTCTATCATTCCGTTTCTGAATACATATGAAGTTATGATCACTGCATAAGCCCCGGCATCCAGAAAGCTTTCAGCGTTTTCGGAATTGATCCCTCCGCCTACGCTCATGCCGTCCTTCCACTGTCCCAGAGCAGACAATGCCTGTCTGCGGGTCAGTTCATATTCATCAGTGCCTGCCTTGTTCAGCAGGATGATATGGCCGCCCTTCAGGTCTTTTTGTCTGTAAAGCTCTGCAAAGTATGCCGCATCATGTTCGGATACAAAATTCTCGCTGGCAGAGGATACAGCGCCCCCCCTGCCGTCGCTTAGGGATCCGCCCACGATCTGCTTTACCTTGCCGTTATGTATATCTATGCATGGTCTAAATCTCATGCCGCTTCTTTCCTTATCCTATTACATCGCTCATATCATAGAGGCCTGTCTTCTTATCAGCCAGGAATATAGCAGCCTGTACAGCTCCCTTTGCAAAAACAGCCCTTGAATATGCTGAATGGCTGAAGGTAATCACTTCATCACAGCCCGCAAAGATCACATCATGGTCGCCCACGATATTGCCACCGCGAACAGCAGAAATGCCTATCTCCTTAGGACGCCTCTTTTCCCTTCTGGTACTGCGGTCATAGACATAATCATACTCATTGTCCCTTGCCTCGTTAATGGCATCCGCAAGGGCAAGGGCTGTACCCGAAGGTGCATCCAGCTTACGGTTATGATGCTTTTCAACGATCTCTATATCAAAGCCTGAAGGTGCAAGCACATCTGCAGCCTCCTTTAAAAGCTTTATGAGAAGGTTTATGCCAAGTGACATATTTGCAGATTTAAGAACTGCGGTTTTCTTTATGCTCTCCTCTGTGGCACGCTTTACCTGTTCGTCAGAAAGACCGGTAGTACAAAGTACGACAGGTACAGCCTTTGCCTCACAGTAGTCTAAGAGTGCATCAGTTGCCTTGGCCGAAGCGAAATCGATCACCACATCGGCATCAACATCACATTCAGCAAAAGACTTAAACACGGGATAATCATTCTTTATATGATCCGAAATATCCACCCCTGCAACTATCTCTATTTCGTCCATATCCTTTACTATGGAGGTTATCATCTGTCCCATCTGTCCGTTACATCCATGCATTATAGCTTTTACCATTTTGTCCTCCTTAAATCTCCGGCACATCTGAAGACCGGCCTGCTTTTTAAATACTATGCTATTCTAACACAGAAAGCAGTTTTTTTTGTGTATTATTTCCATTTTTTTATTGACAACAGCCACCTGTTCGCATAAAATACAAGCTGTATGTACATCGGACTGTCCGTGTCCGGCTCCGATGCATGTCGAAGAGTCTGTGTGATGCCGTTTTCGGTACACACAAATGATGTAAGATTAAGTTGGAGGTAAAAGGACTTGGCTAACATTAAATCCGCTAAAAAGCGTATTCTTGTAACAGAGAAGAAGGAAGAAAGAAACAAGGCTATCCGTTCTGCAGTTAAGACAGCAGTAAAGAAGGTTTATGTTGCTATCGATGCAAACGATGCTGAGGCTGCAAAGGCTGCACTGCTCGGTGCTACCAGCGCTATTGATAAAGCTACCCGCAAAGGCGTTTATCACAAGAATTACGCTTCAAGAAAGATTTCCCGTCTGAGCCTGGCTGTCAACAAGATGAGCCGCTAATTGGGAACCTATAAAATAACTACTGAATCCCCGGAGCCGTCATTCCGGGGATTTTTTTTGTGCTAATTTATCGAACTATCCACCATATGCTGCTGATATCCCCTTATCAAATAACTATCTCCCCCATTCCTTCACCGAATCATAATTCATTGGCTTAAGCATTATCTTTCTTACAAATATCCTGCAAAATCCACTGGCACTCACAATAGAAAATCAAGACAGGCTGTGATAAAATATAACCGTTTACGGAATAACAAGAATAAAGAGAAGCCAGGACAGATAACCATGAGAAAGCGAATGCTGAACTATATAAAATACATAGACCAGATCCTTTCCTACGATCTGTCTGTCACTGCGTCATTTTCCGATGATGGTGAGTTCAGCGACACGCTCATAAAGGACACTGTTCCCACCAGAAAGGATTACGAGAAGCTTCTGAAAAACCATACCGACCAGATCCTCTTCTTCCAGCACGAGCGACTTATACACCTTATCGTCACAGTTCTCTTCGCTATACTTACCTTTGCTGTATTCTTCCTGCTAATATCGCTCCCTGCTTTTAACACAGGACTGTTCATTCTGCTTATCGCCCTGCTTGTACTGCTTATCCCCTACATCTTCCACTATTACATACTTGAAAACGGAGTGCAGAAAATGTACAAGCAGTATGATGAAATATTAAAACGGATACGTACCTGACGTATCCGTTTTTATATTACCGTACCGAATAGTACATTATTTTATTGAGTCCAAATCCTATTGCTGCAACTACATACCTACTATCAGTTTATTTCATTTTACGCCGTTTGATCCCGGATTTTTTTACCGACTTTTCCTGCCGTTTAACCCTTTCCCCTGCTGCACGGGCTGAATGATTCTTAAATGCGTTCTCCCCATACTTTGAATTGTAATTATCTATCAATGACTCTATCATCCGCTTTCTTACATAGATGTCATAGCTTAATTCAAATATAAAAGTAAAGGTCCTTAGAAACTCCGTCTCTTCGTCATCGCCATCATACAGCTTCTCCGCATTTTCGTATTTCTGCAGGACATCTTTTTTTATATCGTCTATCCCGCTCTGCTCAAGCGCAGAAACATCGCGGTAAAGCTTTTCTATGGTCATACTGCCGTTTTTTCCAAAATACTTTGAAGTAAGCGGATCCAGCATCGATTGTATGTCATTTATTGACATAACATGTTTGAAATAATATATGAATATCAGTATAAGAAGATGCTCCTTGGAATACTTCTTCTTAACAGGCGGAGGCAAGAGATTATTCTTGGCATAATTGTTGATCATGGTCTTCGTAAGGACACGGCCGTCCGCATTTCTAGCAGAAGTCCCAAGACGGCTGTCAATAAACCCGGTCACCTGCTCCATATAAAGATCTATATTAGGCAGGTCATCGGGGTCTATCGTACCGATACGGTCAAGATCATCTATTAATTTTTTTACAATGTCTTCGTTTGTCATATTCCAATCATAAATAACTAAAACTTCCCACACATATTCTGCGGAAAACCCTGATTACTACTGAAGTGTCCTTAATTGTTACTATTATAGAACAAATTACTGCAGATTGCCATTCAGCCAGATTTTGTTGAGCCTGTCAACTTCATCTGCGGGCTTAACCCTGAGTTCCACCCAGGCAGGGATGAAGCCGCTCTTTATCCCGTTCCGCACAGATCGTACATTGGACCAGGCAGAACTGTAAAAAGGCACCTTGTTACGCCCAAGTATCTCCTTAGCAAGTGCAGAAGTAAGCGCAGTAGCAATTCCCTGCTGCCTGTATTCCGGCAGCACATCTATGCCTATCTGCCACATCATCTCACAGTCTGCCGAACAACCTGCAAGCCCCACAAGCTTATCCTTATCATATGCCCCCACCCCAAGCACGTCCAGCTGCTTACGGTCTTCACAAAGGGCATTGCTCCATTCAGGGAGATACAGCTCTGCAAAGTCCGTCTGCTCCAGCACGCGCATTTCATATGCACATGACACATCCGGTATCCTGCTTATGTCCGGCAGGTAGTATTCCGGCTGGTAACATACCTTGTGGCCTCTTTCCATCAGCCGTTCATTGAGCCAGTGCAGGCTGGGGGTTTCAAAGAGATGGTAAAAAGTATACCGCCCCATATACTCCTCTACTATATCCCGCACTTCATCAGTTACGGCCGCCACCACATTGCTGCCATATGAAACAAGACAGCAGGTATTAGGATCTTTTATATACTTGCGTGCATTATCCCCCTTATGGTAAGTGGATATCACATTTTCTTTTTTTAAAAAATCTTCCGCCTGACAGCCGATATCCTCTGCCGACTGTTCCAGGGCAATCTGCAGTATTTCCTTATTTGTCATAATTCCCCTCTATCCTTCGTTATTAACCAAATTCATAATTTTCCGACGGCGCTCTTCAATAAAAATCTTATTACAGAATTCCTGTATCTTCCCATCATTCTTATCATCCGTAACTGTCCTGGGATCTATAAGGATAAGTTCTGCCGCAAGTTCATCTATCTCCAGCTGCTTCTTAAGCTTGGCAAAAGCCTTCTCTGCACCGTTCCCGCTCTGGCATGCAAATGCGGCAATCTTTTTCCCTTTCAGTTCATCCTTATGCTCATTTACAAAGGTCTTTATCGGCGGTGCAGGATTGCTGGCCCATACCGGAAATCCGATAATAACGGTGTCGTATTTTTCTGCATCGAATTCGTAAGGTTTAAGCACCGGCATCTCACCCATAAGTGCGCTCTTTCCGCCCCATATGAATTGCTTTGCGCCCTTGTCGGGATAGGCTTTGTCGGGCTCTATGCGTATGATGTCAGCTCCTATTGTATAAGCGACCTTCCCCGCCACCAGCTCGCAATTTCCGTGCATTGAATAAAATACTATTGCAATTTCCATTTTCATTCACGATCCGGTCATTTTTCCGGATGCACTCCCCTTTCCCTGAGTATTTTTTTTGCCTTTGTACACCACTTAAGGTAAGCTTCATAGGTATCGATACCAAAAGTCACCGTAAGGTAATAATTCAGATGATCCCCGTCATACAGCACTTTTTCAAGGTTATCCCTGTATATCCGAAGTACAGACAGCGACCGTCTTGTTTCTTCTTCGAAGAGCTCTATGTTATGCAAGGTAACCTCTCTTTCTTCCACGCCGCCAAAATAGAGTTTAAGCAGTGTCTCATACTTCAGATCGTTGTTCGCCTGTTCTTCCTTTAGCCACTCCTTAAGGGATTCATTCCCCTTGTCCGTGATACGGTACAGTATCTTTTC
>JAILDD010000063.1 GCA_024689605.1 Lachnospiraceae bacterium | reverse complement strand
GTGTATAAAAAAAGAGTACTTCAAAAACTGTACTCTTCTCCAAAGCCTTCTTTTTTACTATCTCACGGCCACCCTTTACAACGCCATAGAATAAAGTATATATCATCCAGCTCATATTTTCGTTCCAATCTCAAATAATCTAATCTTCTGTCCTTAATTTCACCCCCGCATATGATCGAAATATTCAGTTTACAACAATTCTTTAACGCACCCGAAAGTTCGATTTTATTTTACTATCTCTGCAGAATCCAGCACTATGGTAAAGGGTCCTTCATTCACAAGGCTGACCTTCATCTCAGCTCCGAATTCACCCTGCTCCACAGGAATGCCCTCTCCCTTGCACTTCTCGATAATATATTCATACATAGGCTCTGCCATATCCGGTTTGCCTGCCGTGGTAAAGCCAGGCCTGTTGCCATGCCTGCAGTCAGCATACAGGGTAAACTGGCTAATAAGCAATAGCGAACCGTTCACATCCCTTATTGACAGATTGGTCTTGCCATTCTCATCTGGAAAGATGCGAAGCCCCAGCATCTTTGATACCATCTTGTCAGCGATTTCCTTGGTATCTTCCTGGGCAACACCGATAAGCACCACATAGCCCTTGCCTATCTCGCCGCGTACCGCACCATCTATTTCAACTTTTCCCTGAGATACTACCTGAATTACAAAACGCATAACAATTAATAAAATTCTCTTCTCTATAGTATCGCAATACCCGTTCCTCCGGCAGTCCGTATGCCTGCTAATCACGCTTCGCTACCTTCGTTTTGCATCGAACTATTCGGACGGCGCTTTGGCTCCTAATAAACCGGGTCGCGTCGCGCCGCCGACGTTCTCGCAAAACTTCAGTCGCTCGCTATCGATTCCCAGGCATACGTACAGCCTACGGAACACGTACCCTATCTCAATGTTTTTTCAAAACCACTTAATACCCTAGTTCGCTAACATCATCCTGTCATTTGCAAAGTGACCGCCGCTCGCCTCCTCAAATCTCTTGAGCAGGTCGCTTACATGAAGAGCCTTTTTCTCCTCACCGCACACATCATATATTACATGTCCCTCATGCATCATTATCAGACGGTTGCCATGTGTTATTGCATCCTTCATGTTGTGGGTAACCATAAGGGCTGTCAGCTTGTTCTCTTCTACGATCTTATCTGAAATCTCCAAAACCTTTGCTGCAGTCTTGGGATCAAGAGCTGCTGTATGCTCGTCCAGAAGCAAAAGGTCAGGATTCTGGAATGCCGCCATCAGAAGAGTGATAGCCTGCCTCTGTCCGCCGGAAAGAAGTCCCACCTTACTGCTGAGTCTGTCCTCCAATCCCAAATCAAGCTCTGAAAGCTTCTGCCTGTATAGCTCTTTTTCCTGCTTCGTCACACCCCATCTGAGAGTCTTATGCTTACCTCTGCGTGATGCAAGTGCAAGATTTTCATCTATTGACATAGTAGCGGCTGTGCCTGTCATGGGATCCTGGAAAACACGCCCAAGGAAAACCGCTCTCTTATGCTCCGGCAGCTTTGTAACATCATTTCCACCGATAATTATCTGGCCGCCATCCACAGGCCACACACCAGCTATGGCATTGAGCATGGTAGATTTTCCGGCACCGTTTCCGCCAATTATAGTAACGAAATCACCGGCATTCAGATTGAGGTTGAGACCGCACAATGCAGTCTTCTCATTTATAGTGCCCCTGTTAAATACTTTATGAATATCCCTTAATTCAAGCATGTACTCTGACATATTAACCTCCACGCCGAGTCCAGATACAAAGTGATCACACTCTGCCTACATCAATTCTATCCAATTCTATAATTAAGCTTACTCGCTCTTAGCTTCTTCCTGAGCCTTCTCAAGTATAGGTGCAGCTGCCACCTTAACCGGCGGTGCCTTGGTATACTTAGCCTTAAGATAAGGAATCGCCAGGAATATGGCAACAATTATTGCAGAGAACATCTTCATAAGCTCCGAAGGCAGTCTCAGCCAGATAACCGTTGCATAAACAATGAAATATAAAATGGATCCGATAACCACCGAAACAAGAGTGTACCAGAAAGCCATCTTCTGCTTAGCACAAAAGCTTCCGAAAAGTACCTCACCTATGATAACTGCGGCAAGGCCTATAACGATAGCGCCTCTTCCCATCTGCACATCCGCCGCGCCCTGGTACTGTGCATACAGCGCACCGGAAAGACCGAAGAATGCATTTGATATCATCAGGGTCACAACCTTCATAAAGTTTACATTTATGCCCTGTGCCCTGGACATATTTTCATTACAGCCCGTAGCCCTTATGGCCTGACCGATCTCAGTTCCGAAAAACCAATAAGTCACGCTTATCAGGACTATAAGACCTACAATAAGTCCTACGAAGAACATAGTCTTAACAAACGCATCTTTATTATTTACATATCCAAGGGAAGCTAAAAGATATTTTCCCTCCTGAGCCACTACAGGCTGATTAGCCTTGCCCATTATGGTCAGGTTTATGGAATAAAGCGATATCTGCGTCAGTATACTGGCAAGTATTCCCGGTATACCGAGTGTCGTATGAAGCAGTCCCGTGACCATACCGCAAAGACCGCCTACCGCAAAAGCAACAACGATTGCTATCCAGGGGCTCACTCCTGCCCTTATGAGCATTACCGCCACCGCAGCACCTGTGGCAAATGAACCATCCACCGTAAGGTCCGCAAAATCAAGCAGCCTGAATGTCATATATACACCGATGGCAAGTATTCCCCATATAAGTCCCTGGGCCACACTTCCCGGCAGTGCATTTAACAATGAACCGAATTTAATAGTTGCCGTAAGCAGCATATTTTTATCCTCTTACAAATAATTACTTTTTATCAAAATCCGCAACGATTAAGTATTTTATCATAAAAACACTGTATCGGCAATAAAAAACAAAAGAATACAATAAAAGAGACCGCACCCCTGTCTTCAAGACAGAAACACGGCCCATTGTAATAGCTTGTTGATTTGATGTTTAAATCAAATTATTCTATTGCCTCGTATCCTTCAGGAATTTCTACACCGAGCGCCTCGCAGATATCTGCGTTGTACTTCTTTGTTACATTGGGTGCATACTGAACAGGCATTGTGGAAACGTCCTTGCCGTTTACAAGAACCTCATATGCCATCTCACCTGTGGTATATCCAAGGTCATAGTAATCAATTGAAAGTGTTGCAACACCGCAGCCCTTGCATATACCTTCCTCACCGCAAATGATGGGGATACCTGCAGGCTGGCAGATATTGTTAACAGCCTCTGTGTTTGAAGCCATGGTGTTATCAGTAGGAATGTAGAGAACATCACACTCCTGTGTAGCACCTGTTACAACTGTCTGGATATCGTTTGTATCAGCAATGGTGTACTCCTTGTATGCGATGCCGTCAGCTGCAAGCTCTGCACCGAATACTTCTGCCTGATACTTTGAATTAGCTTCTGCTGAGCAGTAAAGGATACCAACCTGCTTTACATCAGGGAAGATTTCAAGAAGAAGATCTTCCTGCTGATCAAGGGGAGCAAGGTCAGATGTACCGGAAATATTTCTTCCTGTAGTACCTGTCCAGTCTGTCATATCAAGAGCTGTAGCATAGTCTGTAACTGATGTTCCGAGAACGGGAATATCTGTTGTAGCTGCTGCTGCTGCCTGAAGAGGTGATGTAGCATTTGCAAGGATCAGGTCATATCCGTTAGCAACGAACGCATTGATCTGGGTAGTAGCATTGGTCTGCTCACCCTGTGCATTCTGTACATCGAATACAACATTGTCGCCAAGCTTGTCTGTAAGTGCATCCTGGAAGCCCTTTGTTGCAGCATCAAGAGCAACATGCTCAACCAGCTGGCAGATACCTACCTGATATACAGTACCATCTGCAACAACTGTCTCACCGCCTTCTGAAGGCTCTGTTGTAGCCGGCTCTGTAGTAGCACCGCCGTCACATCCGGCAAGCATGCCAACACACATAACCGCTGTCATTAACATTGCGATTCTCTTTTTCATAGTTTTCCCTCCTTGCCATAGTCATAAAATGACCGGCTAAAAAATAAACAATCGACACGAATACTTTATAAAAAAGCGCTTTTCTTGTCAAGTTCGGCTTTCAAGTTGCACCTTCGCCAGGGCATCCTTTATCTTATCTATCATCGCTGAGTATTCCTCGTCAGACAACATTACTTTCCCCGGATTCATCTCAAAGACACCGCCCCACTCGTAACCGTCACGGTACTTCGGCACGAGATGCACATGAAGATGGCTCCCGGTATCTCCATAAGCGCCGTAATTGATCTTGTCAGGTGAAAAGGCAAGGTGCAGGGCTTTTGCCACCAGATTAACATCAGCAAAAAACCTGTTTCTCTCTTCATCACTGATATCAACAATTTCACTTACATGATCCTG
>JAILDD010000041.1 GCA_024689605.1 Lachnospiraceae bacterium | reverse complement strand
AGCTTCAGTTCCCTGTTCTTCAACATTTTCTGATACTGTACCTTCCCCAGCAGGCGGTACATCATTCTTACAGCCAGTAACTACCGTAGTCACCATTGTCATTGCAAGAAGTAACGATACGAGTCTTTTCTTCATTTTTATTCTCCTTTTTACTGTAAGAAGAAGGTACGGTTCTTCTATCTTATTTATTCATTTAGTTGTTATACTGTTATTGTAACAATATATCAAAGACATAAGAACTGACCTTCTGTCTTGTATATTTGTCAGATATCCAGATTCTGGACGTACTTAGCATTAGCTTCTATAAAGTCACGGCGAGGTTCTACCTTGTCACCCATAAGGGTAGTGAATGTCATGTCGAGTTCTGTTTCAGCGTCTTCATTCATGTTGACACGGAGAAGTATGCGGCGTTCAGGATCCATAGTTGTCTCCCAGAGCTGCTCGGCATCCATTTCACCAAGTCCCTTGTAACGCTGTATCTTATTATTCTGATCACGGCCCACTTCGTTCAATATCTGTGCAAGCTCTTCATCCGAATATGCATACCATACCTTTTTATTTTTCTCTAATTTATAAAGAGGAGGCTGTGCAAGGAATACATGTCCCTGCTTGATAAGCTCCGGCATGAAACGATAGAGGAAGGTAAGCATAAGCGTAGCAATATGCGCACCATCTACATCGGCATCAGTCATTATGATTATCTTATTGTAACGAAGTTTTGAAATATCAAAGTCTTCATGTATGCCTGTACCGAATGCTGTGATCATAGCTTTTATCTCAGCATTGCCAAGTATTTTATCGAGCCTTGCCTTTTCCACATTAAGGATCTTTCCTCTAAGGGGAAGTATGGCCTGGGTTGCCCTGGACCTTGCACTCTTTGCAGAGCCGCCGGCGGAATCTCCCTCGACTATGTAAATCTCACAGTTTTCCGGATTCCTGTCAGAGCAGTCTGCAAGCTTACCGGGAAGTGCAGCACCGTCGAGAGCGGTCTTTCTTCTGGTAAGATCCCTTGCTTTCTTTGCTGCTTCCCTTGCACGCTGTGCAGTCAGGGACTTGTCTATGATAAGCTTTGCCACTGCAGGATTCTGCTCAAGGAAGTAAGTAAGCTGCTCGCTTACAATATTATCAACGGCAGTACGGGCAATGGAGTTGCCCAGCTTCTGCTTGGTCTGTCCTTCGAACTGAGGATCTTCAATCTTTACGGAAATGATGGCAGTAAGTCCTTCACGCACATCTTCACCGGAAAGATTAGGCTCGTTATCCTTTATCAGCTTGTTCTTCTTGCCGTAATCATTGAGTATCCTGGTGATGGCACGCTTGTAACCGTCAACATGCATGCCACCCTCAGGGGTATTGATATTATTAACATATCCGTATACCATTTCGTTGTAGCCGTCATTATGCTGCATAGCTACTTCGACATATACATCACTTCTTGTTCCTTCAAAGTAAAGTATATTCTCATATAAAGCGGTTTTATTTTCGTTAAGGTATTTAACGAATTCCTTTATGCCGCCTTCATAGTAAAACTCATCGGAACGGTTCCCGAAATCATCACGCTTATCCGTTAATATTATCCTGAGTCCCTTGGTAAGGAAGGCCATCTCCCTAAAGCGCTGCTTCAATGTATCATAATCAAAAACAGTGTCTTCAAAAATCTCAGGATCAGGAAGGAAGGTTACCTTTGTTCCTGTCTTTCCTGCTTCGCATTTACCCACAACCTTAAGAGGGTAGCAGACTTTTCCACGCTCATAGCGCTGATTGTAGATCTGTCCCTCATGATAGATATCAACTTCAAGCCAGGTGGAAAGGGCATTAACAACTGATGCACCTACGCCGTGAAGTCCGCCTGAAACTTTGTATCCACCGCCACCAAATTTTCCGCCGGCATGAAGAATGGTAAATACAACCTCTACCGCAGGAAGTCCGGCTTTCTGGTTGATGCCTACCGGAATGCCTCGTCCGTCATCAGTAACGGTGATATAGTTTCCTGGATTTATATCAACATAGATATTTCTGCAATATCCTGCCAGAGCTTCATCAACTGAATTATCTACAATTTCATAAACCAGATGATGAAGACCGCGAAGGGAAGTAGTACCAATATACATACCGGGACGCTTCCTTACAGCCTCCAGTCCTTCAAGGATCTGAATCTGGTCAGCACCGTATTCCTCAGTGACATGCTCTCTTTCGATTTCTTCAGCATTCTCTTTTTCCTTTAATTCCTCTGTCAGTTCGGACTGAGATTTTTCAGCACTTTCGTTACTGCCTGACATCTGGTCAAACTGAGTCCTGTTAAGGCTTTCAAGAATATCTCTTCCTTCGTCTCTGATTTCTTCGCTCATTTTTTTACCCTTTTCTTTCTTTATGTAGTAAACAAGTTTAGTTATTGTGCTTTCAGTAAGATAGGTTAAATGTCACCCTGTCTTTAGTTTTCGCTCTGAACTGTGCCTTCGGTTACTTTATATACTTTGTCGTATTCGAAACGGTTGTTTACGAAATCATCAAGTCCTGTACAGGTGATAACTGTCTGTGTATCTCCGATACTGTTAAGCAGGTGGTTTTGTCTGTTACTGTCAAGCTCTGATAAAACATCATCAAGTAAGAGCACCGGATTTTCTTTTGTTATCTTTTTTACCAGTTCTATTTCTGCAAGCTTTAGGGAAAGCGCAGCAGTACGCTGCTGTCCCTGGGATCCGTAGACTCTTACATCCACATCATTTGTATAGAAAATGAAATCATCCCTGTGGGGACCGACTGTTGTATTTTTATACTTTATATCCTTCTCAACATTTCTTTTTAATTTATCTTCAAACTCTGCTGAAGTAGAGAAGGGGGCATATACGATCTTTATTTCTTCCTTGCCACCGGAAATATTCTGATGAATGGAATATATTATTTCATTAAGCTGCTCTGTGAATTTTTTTCTACGTTCTATGATCTTTGTACCATAGGATATTACCTGTGTATCATAAATGCTCAGCATATCCCTGTAGTCAGGTCTGAAATAGATTTCCTTCAGGATATTATTTCTCTGAGTGATCACCTTGTTGTAATTATTGAGGTCATAGAGATATATCTGATCCAGCTGGCAAAGTTCAAGATTTATAAATTTTCTTCTTTCAGCCGGTGAATTTTTTATGATGTTAAGATCTTCAGGTGAGAAGAATACTATATTTAATAATCCGTAAAGCTCTGATAACTTTTTTATCCTTACTTTATCGACGGCAACGCCTTTGGACATGGACTTACGCAGATGCATGTCTATGCGTCTTTCCATTCCGTCTTTTTCGATCAGAGTTTTAATATGTCCTTCATTGGCATCAAAGTTCACAATGTCCCTGTCTTTGGAACCTTTATGAGACTTTGCGGTGGAAGACATGTAAATAGCTTCAAGTATGTTGGTCTTTCCCTGGGCATTATTTCCATAAAGGATGTTGACGCCCTTATCAAAATCTATCTTAAGATTTTTATAGTTTCTGTAATTGTCAAGCTCAAGCGACTTGATAAGCATTTACTGCACCTTCACCTTTATACCTTCTGTTTCAAACTCGTCTCCCTTATAAAGTTTTTTTCCACGCTGAGTGCATACCTCACCGTTTACCTTCACTTTTTCGTCAAGGATCATGTACTTGGCTTCCACACCTTCGCTTGCGATGTCAGCAAGCTTTAGTGCCTGGCCAAGCTTTATGTATTCGTCTTTTATGGTGATATTTTTTTCTGTCATTTTCCTATTCACAAATGTTAAGCAACTTTTATAACATATAGATTCTTTCAGTTACAGAAGCCCGCTATTAAAGATTTGCTTAAACAAAAACTACATTTAAGGCATTAATATGAATCAATTATTTTATGAAATGTTAATGGGCAGTATCACATAAATGTAGTTTTCCTTTTCATCCTTGATGAACATAGGAGTGATGGAATTTATGAAATATGCTGTTATCTCTTCGTCATCCACTGCGCCCACAGCATCAAGTATGAACTTAGGATTGAAGCCTATCCTGATGTCATCGCCTTCTTTTTCAACTTCAAGCTTTTCATCCATGTTACCGTTATCATTTGCGATACGGATATTAAGAATTTCGCCGTTTGTTTCAAAGATGATAGGCTTCTTATCATTCTCCTTTGAGAAGAAACCTGCACGCCTGATGGTATCTGAGAATATCTTCTTATCTACCTTTATGTTTGACTTAGCTTCAGTCTGAAGTATCTTCTCTATGGATATGAATTTGCCTTCTATAAGCCTGGATACCACAACTGTGGAATCAAACTCAAACATGATATGTGAATCAGTGATGTAGAGATTTACCTTTTTCTCTGCATCCGAAGGAAGAATCTTGCAGATGTCATTCAGGGTCTTACCGGGAATTATGATCTCCTGCTTGGGATACTCCCTGTCAAATTCGATGTTCTTGATGGAAATCCTCTGACCGTCGAGAGTTGTGACTCTCATATAGTCGCCAAAGATATTAAAATCATATCCGGACATGGTACTCTCAGCAGAACCGTTATTGCTCTTTAATGAAAAACCGGTCTGTCTCACTATGTCCTTTATGGTCATCATTGAAAGCTCAATGGGATCCTTTTTATCTATATCAGGCAGATATGTGAAAGAATCGCCTGATACGCCGCGTATCATGAAATCCTGTTCCTTATTGCCGTACTTGATGTAAACACTGTAATCATCAGTAACTACAATATCAAGGTCACCGTCAGGCATAAGCCTGATAGCTTCCGTAAACATTGCACAGTCAATTGCAGCTATGCCGGCTGTCTCAACATTTCCCTCGATCTTAGTCTCTATACCTATGGTGACATCATTTGCGGTAAGGATAATGTCGTTACCTGCTGCATTTATGAGAATATTCTTCATCATAGGGTAGGGAGTGTTGGAAGGGACTGCTTTTGACACGATATTAAGTCCTGCCAGAAGTACCTGCTTGGAACAAGTGATATTCATTTTGATTCCTCCTGTAAAATTAGAAATAATCGGTGCCTGAATTTATATCAACAATACCGGATTTTCTGAAATGGGCATTATTATTATTTAAATAAATATTAACAGTAGTAGTAGGGGTCGTGTATATGTTAATAACCCTAATTATTATACTAAATCAGGCTTAAAAAGGGAAGAATAACTTGTGATTAAAGGTGGGATATATTGAAAAGCCTTAAAAGGCTTATTTTGGACGATAAAGGGGTTATATTTGGTGTTTCAACATGGAATACCACGTTGTAAACACCAAAACTTACATTATTTAATCATTTTTCCACATAATGTATATTATTTGTTGTTAATTTTACATATATATAATAGGAAGAAACTCATATTTTTTTCATCACGGAGAAGTGATATTTGATTTAATGAGATCTATGGTTTCTCCCAGCTTAGGATCCATTTTTATGTCGTCTTCAATCTTTTTAATGCCATGAAGCACGGTTGAATGGTCCTTTTTGTCGAGAATTGTGGCTATGTTTATAAGTGTCATGTCCGTCATTTCACGGCAGAGGTACATAAAGATCTGCCTGGGAAGGACAATATCCGCATTTCTCTTCTTGGAAATGATGTCGTCTGTGGATACGCTGTAGTAGCTGGAAACGGCTTCCAGTATGAGCTGAGGCGTAACCAGAGTGGATCTGTCGGGAGAAATGGTGTCCTTCAGTATCTCTTTTGCGCTTTCTATATCAATATTGCCGGAATTGGGATCCAGCTTTGTTTTGGCATATACCTGGTTGAAAGCTCCCTCCAGCTCACGGACATTTGATCTGATGTTTTTTGCAATATAATCAATGATTTCATCAGATATAGTGCTGCCCAGATTATCCGCATAGTTTCTGAGGATCGCTACCCTGGTCTCATAGCTGGGGGGCTGTATGTCTACAGGCAGTCCGCTTATGAAACGGGAACGATATCTGTCATCTAAGTCTTTCATGAGACTGGGATGCTTATCAGAAGTCATTACTATGGCTTTTCCGCTGTCTATCAGCGTATTGAAAGTGTGGAAGAACTCCTCCTGTGTGGTTTTCTTTCCTATTATAAACTGTATATCATCAATGAGGAGCACATCCACATTGCGGTATTTTTCTCTGAGTTTGGTCATGGGAGAACTCATTGAGGAACCGGTTTCACCCACACGGATGGATTCGATCACTTCATTTGTGAATTGCTCGGATGTTACATAGAGGACCTTTTTGCTGCTGTTTTCCATTATATAATGTCCGATGGCAGTCATTAAATGCGTCTTGCCAAGACCTGATCCGCCGTATATAAACAGGGGATTGAATTCAGTTCCCGGTGATTCTGCCACATGAAGGCTTGCAGAATGGGCAACATTGTTGTTGCCTGCAACGATGAAATTCTCAAACCTGTACTTAGGATTAAGGGATGAGGATGAATTTTCACTGTTTACTGGAATAACCTCTTCCTTTACTATTTCATGAGGCTTGGGATTTGCCAGAATGAATTGGACTTCTATGTTTTCACCGAAAAGTGAAAAAAGAGCATCCTGAAAGCAGTTTGTATAGTGGTTCTTGATATAGTCAAGCTGTACTTCAGGATTTACTTCCTTATTAGGGATCAGGATAGTAAGTACATTATCACTGTAATCATTAAAGGTAAGAGGATCTATCCATATATTGTATGCAATGTCTGTAAGACCATTATCTTTCTTAATGTTTTTCTTTATTTCATCCCAGTTCTGCTCTATAAGCTGCTTAAGCATCTGCTTTCCCTCACGTATTAGATTTATAACCACAGTTATAGCAAATGTGTATCATACACAGAGTATTGCCATACCTGCCTTTCGTAATAAAAGGCTTGTGGTTATCGACATTTATAGATTGTATAATAAGAAAATAAAAAACACAAATGTTATAATGTGTATAAAAAAATGTGGATATGTTTATAATTTTGGTTATAAGTGGTTAACATATAATGGCAAAAGATAACTGCAGTAAAAATTATAAAAATAAAATGAACAAGTAAAAATGGCTTAAAAAGCCCATAAAATAAGGGTTTCATAAATTAAATCGGATTTTATCAACATCTTTTCCACATGTGGTGGATAAATTTATGTAAATAGAAAAAAAGTTTTCAAAAAAACATGAACAGATGTTTCTTTTACACATCTTGTGGAAAATAGTTTTATAACTCTACTACATATTGATTGATAAAAATAGGTGCCACAAAAAAATGTGAAAAACTTTTTTTCGGGTTTTTGGAAATGCCGAAAATCCTTATTTTTCCTTGACTTGTGGGATTTAATTATATATAATCAGCTTTAGTGTTTTCTGACATTTAATGGGATAACTATCCCATAATGGCACTAAATGGAATTGATAGAAGAAAATTTAATAGGAATAGGAGGTGTTTTATCATGAAGATGACATTTCAGCCCAAGAACAGACAGAGATCCAAAGTTCATGGTTTTCGTGCAAGAATGAGTACTCCCGGTGGAAGAAAGGTACTTGCAGCCAGAAGAAGAAAAGGCAGAAAAGTATTATCAGCTTAAGGGTCACTACAAGGTGACCCCTTTTTTAAGGTTTCGGTATGGAATTTTCGGTTGGTTTGAAAAAGAACGACGATTTCAGAAATGTATATCGTCGTGGAAAATCCGTTGCAGACAAATATTTTGTTATGTACGTGTCAGAAAACCATATGAATATTAACAGATTAGGAATATCTGTCAGCAAGAAAACCGGAAACAGTGTCGTAAGGCACAGATTAAAAAGGTTAATAAAAGAAAGCTACAGACGAAATGAATCAGTGTTCAATAGTGGTTTGGACATCGTCGTCGTTGTAAGGAAAGCGGCAGTTGATATAAGGTATGATACCGTCACAAGGTCTCTCCTGCATCTGGCAAAGATTCATAAGATAAGCAAGGTACAGAAACAGTGAAATATGTGATGATCTTTTTGATCAATTTCTATAGAAAATATCTTTCACCGCTTAAAAGCACCCGCTGCCCCTACTATCCTACATGTTCAACATACGGACTGGAGGCAGTACAGAAGTATGGTGCTTTGAAAGGCGGTTTTTTGTCTTTTTACAGAATATTAAGATGCAATCCTTTATCAAGAGGCGGGTATGATCCCGTTCCTGAGGAATTTTCTTTCAGAAATCCAAAGATCAGAAGCAGATATCGCACAGAAAATCACTAAAACAAAAAAGTTACTTCTATATTAAAGGAGATACAGGTTAATGTTACTTACTCAGACTTCAAACGTGATATTAAAACCTTTTTCCTGGCTCATTGGATTATTACTTGAAGGCATATTCTGGTTTCTGGGTATTTTTATGGAGTATCCCAGTGCCGGTCTTGCCATTATAATAATGACAATTTTGATCTATCTCCTGCTTTTGCCCCTTACGGTTAAGCAGCAGAAATTTTCAAAGCTTTCAAATAAGATGAATCCTGAGCTGACGGCTATCAGGGAAAAATATAAGGGACGCACTGACCAGGAGTCAATGCAGAAAATGAATACTGAAACGCAGATGGTTTATCAGAAGTATGGTGTAAATCCTTCCGGAAGCTGTATCCAGCTTTTGATCCAGATGCCCATCCTCTATGCTCTGTACAGGGTTCTTTACAATATGCCCGCATATGTAGGCAGAATAAAGGATGTTTTTTACCCTACTGTAAGTGATGTTTATAAGCTTTCAAACAAAGAACAGCTTACTGAAATTTTTAAAGAATTCACAGGATATTCATATTACTCGAAACAGCTTAATAATGATCTTTTCTACGGAACTGCAGAAGGAAGTGCTGATTATACACAGAATACTATAATAGATGCGCTTAACAGAGCATCCGAAGTAGACTGGGCAACCATGAAGGCAACTTTCCCTTCAATTTCAGAAAATCTTAATAATGTTTATATGGAACTTGAAAAGTTCAATACTTTCCTG